>NZ_BAAAMR010000066.1:0-60048 GCF_039529375.1 Actinomadura napierensis | reverse complement strand
GCGCCGCCGTCCGCGCGTGGCGCGCGGCGGCGGATCTCGACCGGGTCGCCGAGCGGCTCGCCGGGCTGCCGGTGGGCAAGCACGCCGCGAACCGGCGCTCGATGTCGCTGTCGGCGTACGTGCTGGCCGCCCGCCTGGAGCAGGTCGTGGCCGCCGCGAACGAGCGGCTCGGCCGGATGTCCGGCGGCCGGTACGCGCTCGTGCACACCACCGACAAGGCGGCGGGCGACCGCAGCCACGGCGCGGGCGGGCTCGGGCTGCGCGTCGCCGACGCCTGGACCGGACTGGAACGCGACCCGGTGACGCTGTCGGGCGGCGAGTCGTTCATCACCTCGCTGTCGCTGGCGCTCGGCCTCGCCGACGTCGTCACCGCGGAGGCGGGCGGCGCGGAGATCGGCACGCTGTTCGTCGACGAGGGCTTCGGCACCCTCGACGAGGACACCCTCGACGAGGTGATGGACGTGCTGGACGGCCTGCGCGACGGCGGCCGCGCGGTCGGCATCGTCAGCCACGTCGTGGAGCTGCGCGGCCGTATCCCGGCGCAGCTCCGCGTCACCAAGGAGCGCACCGGGTCCACGGCCCGCGTCAGCGTCTGACCGTCAGCGTTTGCGGGCGACGCCCGCCAGCAGCCAGCCCGTCGCGGGCTCGTGCGGGCGGTCCGGCCGCCACTCGGGCGCCGGCACCAGCCCGGGCTCGGCCAGCTCCAGGCCGTCGAAGAACCCGGCGATCCGGGACCGCGTGCGGGAGGTGAACACCAGCCCGGCCTCGGTGATGATCCGGTCCTGGCAGACGCGCTCGGCGGGCGTCATCGCCTCGTCGGTGAAGTCGCAGATCGCCAGGTGGGAGCCCGGCGCCATCGCGTCGGTGAAGGCGCGGACGATGCCGTCCGGGTCCTCCTCGTCGCGGATCGCGTCGAGCACCGCGGTCATCAGCACGCCGACCGGGCGGCGCAGGTCGACGAGCGCGGTGACCTCCGGGTCGGCCAGGACCGCGTGGGGCTTGCGGACGTCGCCGTACACCGCCGTCGCGTTCGGCACCGCGTGCAGCAGCGCCTGGTAGTGCACGACGGCGACGCGGTCGTTGTCGACGTAGACGACCCGGCCCTCGGCATCGCGGGCGTGCACGACCTCGTGCACGTTGCCCTTGCCGGGCAGGCCGCAGCCCACGTCGAGGAACTGCCGGACGCCCTCGTCCAGCATGTGGCGGACGGCGCGGCGCAGGAACTTGCGGTTCTCGCGGGGCAGCAGCCGGGCGGCCCGGAAGGAGCCGAACGCCTCGATGGCGACCTCGCGGTCGGCGCAGTAGTTGTCCTTGCCGCCGAGCGAGTAGTCGTAGATGCGGTTGAGGGCCGGGCCGCTGAGGCCGGGCCGGGGCGGTTGGCGGTCTGTCATCGTGTCCCCTCGACTGGGAGCGGGGGTGGGTCGAGGAGGTTCCAGCCTAATGGATCGCGATCACCGTCCGCAGGTCCCGCGTCGCGGAAAGCCACCATCGGAGGCGATTTCGGAAGGCCGCCGCCCGGCCCCGGCCCGGGCCGTGCTCAGCGCGAGATGAAGTCCAGGATCACGTTGTGCACGTGGTGGCTCTTGTCGGCCCCGCGGAACTCGACCTCGTAGCCGATCGTGCCGACGTTGATCGCGATCGTGCCGGAGGAGAAGTAGGGCCCGGCCCACGACTTGTTGCTGACCACGCTGACCGAGGTGATCTTGGAGTAGGGGATGCTGGTGATCGCGTACTTCTTGCCCGCGAAGCTCTTGTCCTGGATGATCACCCGGCGGTCGGTGAGCCCGACGAACCCGGTGCCGGTGCCGGTCGCGTCGTAGACCGCGATGACCTGCTCGCCGGGCAGCAGCCCGCTCTCGATCTGCTTGAGCTGGCTCGACCTGTCGTGCTCGACCTCGTCGCCCATGTCCGTCCTCCGTGCTCGTGGGTGGTCCGACCCGTTTCGACGAGCGTAGACCGCCGTCCGTTCCCGCCGGACGGCTTCGCTCCGGCGGCACATTTCGGCCGGGCGCGTTAGGTCCGGCCCCCGGTGGGCACACACACGACACCCCCCGGCCGCCGATCATGAGCCGACCAGGAGCACGCGGCGGCCACGTCCCCCGGAGGCTGCAGTGCGCGTCGGAACGGCCATCGTCCTGATCTGGCTGGTCATCGGTGCCATCGCCGCCGGCCAGCGGCACTACTACGACGACCGGAAGGCCAGCTGCGCCAAGGTCGGCACCATCGTGGTCACGATCGTGGCGGGCCCGCTCAACTACGTGGGCGCGAACCCGAAGGTGCACTGCAAGACGCCGGAGCCGAGCAAGTAGCCGGCCGCCTCCGCGACCGCGCGTTCACCTGGGGCCTGCCCTGGCTTTGCGCGGGACGGGGAAGGTGCCCGGCATGGGCGCGTGGTTCTCCCGGGAGATCGCCGAAACGGGGCGGCTCCGGCTGTTCTGCTTCTTCGTGGCGTTCATCGCGGCGTTCCTGTTCATCCGGTTCAGCGTCCGGATGATCCGGAAGCAGGTGCGGTGGTGGCCGGGCAACGTCACGCCCGGCGGGCACCATGTGCACCACGTGGTGTTCGGGCTCGTGTTCATGTGCGTGGGCGGGGTCGGCGGGCTCGCGGTGACCGACGACTCCTCGGGATGGGCGGCGGCGGCCGCGGCGGTCTTCGGCGCGGGCACCGCCCTCGTCCTGGACGAGTTCGCGCTCGTCCTGCACCTGAAGGACGTCTACTGGACCGAGCAGGGACGGCTGTCGGTCGAGGTCGTGTTCGTGACGGTCGCGCTGTGCGGGCTGCTGCTGCTCGGGCTGCGCCCGCTGGGCGCGGACGAACTCGGCCACCGGGGCCAGGCCGAGGGCGGGTGGAACATCGCCGGGGTCCTGGTGTTCGACCTCGGCCTCGCGGTCGTCGCGCTGCTCAAGGGGAAGACGTGGACGGGGCTGATCGGGCTGTTCATCGGGATCGTGGCGCTGGTCGGCGCGGTCCGGCTGGCCCGGCCCGGGTCGCCGTGGGCGCGGCGCCGCTACCGGCCGGGCTCGCGCAAGGAGCGGCGGGCGCTGGCGCGTGAACGCCGGTACCGGCGTCCCGTGGAGCGGCTCGCCGGCGCGGTGGGCGACTTCGTCGCGGGCCGCCCCTCCAGCCGGGACTGAGGCCGCTAGCCGGGCGGCCGGCCCAGGACGGCGGGCGAGGTCTTCCGCGGGTCCAGGGGGATGCAGCCGATGCTGCGGCCCTTGCCGTCCAGCAGCCGGCCCACCCGCTTGACCCATTTCAGCGTCACCGACTGCTCCACGATCTGGATCTCCGGATACAGCGAGGCGAGCCGGGCCTGGAACGCCGCCAGCTCGCGCATGCCGTGCACCCAGACGTTGACCATGAGGTTCGCGCTCCCGACGACCGAGCAGACCATGCGGGCCTCGCGCATCGTCGCGATCGCGTCGGCGACGGCCCGCAGCCGCGGCGGCGGGACGTTCAGCCACAGCATCCCGGTCACCCGCCAGCCGGCCAGCCAGTGCGCGGCCTCGCAGCGCAGCACCGCCCGCCCGGTGGACAGCATGCCGGTGAGCGCGCGCCGCACCCGCGCCTCCGGCAGGCCGAGCCCGGCGGCGAGCGCGGCGTGCGAGCGGCGGCCGTCCGGGGCGAGCGCGAGCAGCACCGCCACCTCGTCGTCGCGCAGCGGCCCCGGCTCGTGCCCGCCGCCGGCCGCCGCGCCGCGCTCCAGGTCCCGGCGCTGGTCCTGGCTGAGGGAGTCCAGCCGCCACCGGCTGGCCTCGCGGTGCAGCCGGTGGCTCAGATGCGTGCGGGTGAAGGTCACGCCGTCGATGCGGCCGAGCCGGTCCAGCACGTACTCGCTGACGGCCGCCACGCTCATGGCGCTGACGGTCAGCAGCAGGTCGCGGTTGCCGGTGGTGTGCTCCACGCTGCCCGCGCAGGGGTCGGTGGCGACCTCCGCGGCGATGCGCTCGTTCGCGCCGGGCAGGCAGCCGACCTCCACCAGCGCGAACGCGCCGTAGTCCAGCTGCGACGGCCCGGCCGAGGAGGTCACCCACGCCTCGCCGGACGCGCTGAGCCGCGCCCACCGGCGCGACAGCGTGGCGGCGTCGACGCCGAGCGGGCGGGCGAGCCGCGCCCAGGGCGCGCGCGGGTCGTGCTGCAGCGCGTTCACCAGCGCGAGGTCGAGCTCATCCATGCGACGGATTCGTGCGCGTCCGGGGGAGTTCACCGAGCATTCGTGCAATCTACTCGATAATTCGCGGCCACCCCGATCCTGGTCTGCGTCGCTCCCACCTTCGTTCCTCGCCCCCGGGAGAAGTCCATGGTTCGAACCCGCTCCGCCGTTCCCGCCGTGCTGGCGGCCGCGGCGGCGCTCATCGCCTCCGGCTGCACCACCTCGTCGGAACCGTCCGCGGGCGGTGGCGGCGGCCCGTTCCGGTACGCCGTGACGTCCGACGCCAACACCTTCGACCCGGCGCTCGGCACCGCCGCCACCGACTACTCCCTGGCCCGGATGCAGTTCGGCACCCTGGTCTACCGGGACGCCGACCAGTCGGTCGTCCCAGGCCTGGCGGAGAAGTGGACTGCCGAGCCGGACTCGGCCACCTTCACCCTCCGCGGCGGCCTGACCTGCTCGGACGGCAAGCCGCTGACCGCCGGCGACGTCGCCGCGTCGCTCCGCCGGTGGGCCGACCCGAAGACCGGCGCCGCCGGGACCGGGCTGGCGTTCGGCCCCGGCGCCAAGGTCACCGTGGCGTCCGACGACGCGGCCCGCACGGTCACCGTCAAGCTCGCGAAGCCGTGGTCGGACCTGGTGCCCGCCATGGCGATGACCAACGCCGGCATCGTCTGCCCGCCCGGCCTCAAGGACCCCAAGGCCCTCAACCAGGGACCCGTCCCGGGCGCGGGCACCGGTCCGTACACGTTGACGGACGCGCAGCGCGGCCGGCAGTACACCTTCAAGCTCCGCGACGGCTACAACGCCTTCCCCGCCTACGAGCAGGCGAAGGTGCCCGCCGGCGAGCGCCCGCCCACGGTGCGGCTGTCGGTCGTGTCGAACGAGAGCACCGCGGCCAACCAGCTCAGCACCGGCGAGCTGGACTACGCGGCGTTCACCGGCCCCGACGCGGCCCGCTTCGCCGGCGGCGGCTACCACCTCCACGTCCAGCCGCTGCTGCGGATGTTCGTCGTGTTCAACGAGCGCAAGGGCCACCCCGGCGCCGACCCGGAGTTCCGCAAGGCCGTCGCGCAGGCGCTCGACCCCGCCGCCTTCAACAAGGTCTACGGCGGCAAGGGCGAGGTGATGAAGAGCTGGAGCGACAGCACCAGCCAGTGCGCGAACACCGACGGCTCGATCGTCACCAGGACCGACCCGGCGGCGGCGAAGAAGGCGCTGAACGGCGTCTCCCTCAAGCTCAACGGGACGAACAGCGTCGCCGGCGGGTCCGGCAACACCTACGTGCAGGAGGCCCTGCGCGCCCTCGGCGCCAAGGTCGCCCTGCGCAACGTCGACAACGCCACCTGGGCGTCCGACGTCCTGGCCAACAAGGGCGACTGGGACGTCACGGTGATGGCGCACCTGAACTTCTCCGGGACGCTCACCGCGGGCGCGATCCTGCTCACCGGCCCGAACCCGCCCGAGGGCCGCAACTTCGGCGGCATTCGGAACGCCGGGTTCGACGCCGGGTTCGCCAAGGCCATGGCCACCACGGACCAGGCCGGAAAGTGCGCGGCGTGGGGCGCGGCCCAGAAGGCGCTGCTGGAACGCGACGACGTGGTGCCGCTGTCCACCGTGCCCGTCGCGTTCGTGCTCGGCAAGAACGCCGACGCCGTCGTCACCGGCGGCGCGGTCGACCCGACCTCGTTCCGGGTGCAGGGCTGATGACGGCCGCCGTGCAGGAGGCCCCGGCTCCGGCTCCGCCGCCGGGCAAGGCGGGCGGGCGCGTCCGGAACCCGTGGATCGGGTTCCTGGCGCGCCGCCTGGCCGGGCTGGCCGGGGTGCTCGTCACCCTCGTCGTCGTCACGTTCCTGATGGTGCAGCTGATCCCGGGCGACCCCGCGCGGGCGCTGGCCGGGACGGACGCGACCGGCGCGCAGGTGGCGCGGTTCCGGCACGAGCTCGGGCTGGACCGCTCCCTGCCCGCGCAGTTCGGCTCGTACGTCTCCGGCCTCCTGCACGGCGACCTCGGCACGTCCTTCCAGACCCGCGAACCGGTCGCGAACGTGATCGGCGGGCGGCTGCCGTTCACCGCCGAGCTGGCGTTCCTGGCGATCCTGCTCGTGCTGGCCGTCGCCGTCCCGCTCGGGATGGGCGTCGCCGTCGCGACCCGCGGCGGGCGGCGCCGGCGGCTGGACGCGGCGTTCACCTTCCTCACCGGCCTGGTCGGCGCCACCCCCGAGTACGTCCTCGGCACGCTGCTGGTCCTGGTCTTCGCGATCTCGCTGCGGATGCTGCCGGCGGCCGGCGCGGCCGGCCTGTCGGCGCTGGTCCTGCCGGTCGTGGCGGTGGCGCTGCCGTCGACGTGCGTGCTGGCCAGGATCGTCCGGCGGGAGGCCGCGGTGGTGCTGAACCAGGACTACATGCGCACCGCGCGCGGCCGCCGCCTGCCGCCGCTCGCCCTGTACGCGCGGCACGCTCTGCCGAACCTGCTGACCGGCACCCTCACCATGGGCGGGCTGATGCTGACCGCGATGCTCGGCGGCACGATCATCGTGGAGAGCGTGTTCGCCTGGCCCGGCCTCGGCGGTCGGGTCGTGCAGGCGATCATCAACCGCGACTATCCGGTCATCCAGGGCACCGTGCTGGTGCTCGGCATCCTCGCCGCCCTGCTCAACCTGCTCATCGACGTGCTGCTCGGCCTGCTCGACCCGCGCACGCTCACCGCAAGGAGCACCTCGTGATCCGCTCGTCCCGGGGCCTCGCCGCCGGGCTGGCCGGGCTCGGCCTGATCGCCGTCCTCGCCGTGGCCGCCCCGATGATCTGGGGCGGGGACGCGGCGCACCTGTCCGGCGCCGCCCGCGAGGGCGCGTCCGGCGACCACTGGCTCGGCACCGACGCGCTCGGCCGCGACGTGCTGGCCCGCACGCTCGTCGCCACCCGCCTCACCCTCGTCATGACCCTCGTCGCCACCGCGATCGCCGGGACGATCGGGATCCTGCTCGGCACCGCCGTCTGGGTGGCGGGCCGGCGCGTGCGGGAGGTCGGGCTGCGGCTCATCGACGTGATGGTGTCCTACCCGGCCGTCATCCTCGCGCTGGCGGTCGCGGCGATCCTCGGCGCGGGGACCGTCGCGGCCGTCGTCGCGATCGGCGTCGCGTGGAGCCCGGCGTTCGCGCGGCTCACCGCCAACCTCGCCGCGTCCGTCGCCGGCCGCGACTTCGTCGCCGCCGCGCGGCTGCTCGGCGTCCCGCCGCACCGGATCCTCCTCCGGCACCTGCTGCCGAACATCGCCGAGCCGCTGCTGGTGCTGCTGTCGGTCGCGTTCGCGGGCACGCTGACGGCGCTGTCGGGCCTGTCGTTCATCGGGCTCGGCGTGCAGGCGCCGTCCTACGACTGGGGCGCGCTGCTCAACACCGGCCTGGACGCGCTCTACACCAACCCGGCGGAGGCCCTCGGCCCGGCGGTCGCGATCACGCTGACCGGCGTGCTGGCGAGCTTCGTCGGCGACGGGCTCGCGGCGGGCGCCGACCCGCACAGGATGGGGATCTCCGGTCGGCTGAAGAAGGCGTCTTCTCCGGCCGCTTCGATGGCGCCGGTTCACGACGACGGGGCGCTGCTGACCGTGGACGGCCTGCGCGTCTCGTCCGGGGGCGTCGACCTCGTGGACGGGGTGTCGTTCACCGTCCGGCCCGGCGAGATCGTCGGGGTCGTCGGCGAGTCGGGGTCGGGCAAGAGCCTCACCGCGATGGCCGTCGCCCGGCTGCTGCCCGACACCGTCACCGCCGACGCCCGCGCCCTGCGGCTGGACGACCTGGACCTCCTCGCCGGCGCCTCGCCCGACCGGCTCGCCACCGAGATCGGCGTCGTCTACCAGGACCCGGCCGCGTCGTTCAACCCGGCGCTGCGCATCGGCGGCCAGCTCACCGAGGTGCTGCGCCGGCACCGCGGGCTCGACCGGAAAGCGGCCCGCGCGCGGGCCGCCGAGGCGCTGGAGTCGGTCCGGATCACCCGGCCGGCGGCGCGGCTGCGCCAGCACCCGCACGAGCTGTCCGGCGGGATGCGCCAGCGCGCCATGATCGCGTCCGCGCTGCTCACCGGACCGCGGCTGCTCGTCGCCGACGAGCCGACCACCGCGCTCGACGTCACCGTCCAGGCCGAGATCCTCGACCTGCTGCGCGAGGCCAACCGCCGCGACGGCACCGCGATGCTGTTCATCTCGCACGACATCGGCGTCATCGCGTCCCTGTGCCACCGGGTCCTGGTGATGTACGCGGGACGCATCGTGGAGGAGCTGCCCGTGGCGGATCTCGCCGCCGGACGTGCCCGCCACCCCTACACCCGCGCGCTGCTGGACGCCACGCCCCGCGTGGACGCGGCCGGCGAGGAAACGCTGACCACGATTCCCGGCCGCCCGCCCGCGCCCGCCGACCGTCCCGCCGGATGCGCCTTCGCGTCCCGTTGCGCGCTCGTCATGCCGAAATGCGCCGAGGCGCTGCCCGCCGCGATCCCCGTCGGCAGCGGCCACCGGGCCGCCTGCCACGCCCTCGACCAGCACGCATCGGAGACCGCCTCATGACCCTCCCCATGGAGAAGGCCCCCGCCGCCGGACCGGCCGCCGCGAAGCTCGCCGCCGAGCACGTCACCGTCGTGTTCGGACACGGGCGCCGCGCCCACACCGTCCTCGACGACGTCGGCCTGGAGGTGCCGGAGGGCACCACGGTCGGGCTCGTCGGCGAGTCGGGATCGGGGAAGTCGACGCTGGCCAAGGCCATGGTCGGGCTCGTCCGCCCCCGGTCCGGCCGCATCCTGCTGAACGGCGCGGAGGTGTCCGGGCTGCGCGGCGCCCGGCTTACCGCGGCCCGCCGCCGCATCCAGCTGATCTCGCAGGACCCGAACTCCTCGCTCGACCCGCGGATGCGGATCGGCCGCGCCCTCGCCGAGGCGATCGACCCGCGCCGCGCCGACCCCCGCGCGCACGCCGACCAGATCGCCGGCGGGCTGGAGATGGTCGCGCTCGAACCCGACGCCGCACGCCGCTACCCGCACGAGTTCTCCGGCGGCCAGCGGCAGCGGATCGCGATCGCCCGCGCGCTCGTCGCCCGGCCCGAGGTCGTCGTCGCCGACGAGATCACCTCCGCGCTGGACTGCTCCGTCCAGGCCGAGGTGCTCAACCTGCTCGCCCGGCTGCGCGGCGAGCTGCGGCTGACGATGCTGTTCATCTCCCACGACCTCGCCGTCGTCCGGCACGTCAGCGACTCCGTCGCCGTCATGCACCGCGGCGCGATCGTCGAGCGGGGCGACATCTACGCCGCCCCGTCCCACCCCTACACCCGACGGCTGCTCGCGAGCGCGCCGTCCCTGCCGCCGAAGGAGACCCGGTGACCAGCCGCGCCGCGGAGCAGACCCGCGACACCCTCAGCGACCTCGGCGAGCACGCCGCCGGCCTCGGGGAGCTGTACCGCGACCTGCACGCCCAGCCCGAGTTGTCCTGGCAGGAGCACCGCACCGCCGGGATCGCCGCGGCCCGCCTGCACGCCGCCGGGTACAAGGTCACCGAGGGCGTCGGCGGTACGGGCGTGACCGGCGTCCTGCGCAACGGGGACGGACCGGTCGTGCTGGTCCGCGCCGACATGGACGCGCTTCCCGTCACCGAGCGGACGGGCCTTCCCTACGCCAGCGCCGTCCCCGGCGTCATGCACGCCTGCGGGCACGACATGCACGTCACCTGCCTGATCGGCACCGCCGAGGCCCTCGCCCGGCGGACGGCGCTCTGGTCGGGGACGCTGCTGGCCGTCGCGCAGCCGGCCGAGGAGCTCGGCGAGGGCGCGCTGGCGATGGTCCGGGACGCGGCGTGGCGGGGGCTGCCGCGCCCGGACGCGGTCCTCGGCCAGCACGTCGGCTCGTTCCCGGCGGGCGCGATCGTGCACCGGCCCGGCCTCATCATGTCCGCGGCGACGACGGTGGACGTGCGGATCTTCGGGCGCGGCGGGCACGGCTCGTCCCCGGAGACGTGCGTCGACCCGGTCGTCACCGCCGCGCACCTGGTCACCCGGCTGCAGACGATCGTGTCGCGGGAGATGTCGCCGCGCGAGCCGGTCGTCGTCACCACCGGCATGGTGCACGCGGGCACCAAGGCCAACGTGATCCCGGACGAGGCGCACGTGGCGCTGAACTTCCGCAGCCAGTCCGCGCGGGTCCGCGACCAGGTCCTCGCCGCGATCCGCCGGATCGCCGAGGCCGAGTGCGCGGCGTCCGGCTGCCCCCGGCCGCCCGAGCTGACCGTCTCCGGCGACTTCCCGCTGACCGTGAACGACGCCGCCGCCGACGCCCGCGTCTCCGCCGTCCACACCGAGCTGTTCGGCGTGGAGGCCGTGATCGAGCACGGCCCGCTCATGGGCAGCGAGGACTTCTCGGTCTTCGGCTTCGCCGAGCACAACGGCGGCGCCGCCGTCCCGTCCGACTTCTGGTTCTTCGGCGGCACCCCGCTGCAGGCCTGGGCGGACGCGCCGGGGGAGAGCCCGGAGGAGAAGCTGGCGGTGATCCCGGGCAATCACAGCTCGCAGTTCGCGCCCGACCCGGAGGCGTCCATCCAGGCGGGCACGACCGCCCTGACCGGCGCGGCCCTGGCGTACCTGTCATGACGGCCGACCTCATCCTGCGGGGCCGGATCATCACCATGGACGACGCCCGGCCCTTCGCCGGTGCCCTGGCGGTGCGCGGGGAACACGTCCTCGCCGTCGGCGACGACCTGGACGAGCTGGACGGCCTGCGCGGCCCCGCCACCCGCGTCATCGACGTGGACGGGTGCATCCTGCCGGGATTCGTCGAGGCCCACGGCCATTTCCTGGGCGACGCGACCGTGCAGAGCCCCGCCCTGGTCGACATCCGCCCGGTCGTCCTGCCCACCGCGGACGAGGTCCTGGCCGCCATCCGGGAGGCCGTCGCCACCCGTCCGGTGACGGTCTGCAACGGCTGGGAGCCGCTCCTGCAGAAGGGGCTGCCGGAGCCGACCCTTTCCTGGCTCGACGGCCTGGCCCCCGCCTCGCCGCTGATCGTCATGCACAATTCCGGCCACGCGGTGTTCTTCAACTCCGTGGCCATGCGCCAGGCCGGTCTCAGCCTCACCACACCGGACCCGCCCGGCGGGCGTTTCAGCCGCAACGTCGCCGGGGAACTGGCCGGCGCCGCCTACGAGCCCGCCGCGATATCCATGGTCACCGGATATCTCCGCGAAGGCGTCACCGACATCACCCCATCGCTGCTGGCGCAGAGCGCCCGGGTGAACGCGCGCGGCGTGACGATGATGAGCGAAATGGCCTTCGATCCCGGCGTCCGGCCGCTGCTGGAGAAAGTCCCGCTCACCACCCGCCTGCGCCTCTACGAAGTGTCGACGCCCGCTTTGGAAAGCGACGCCGCGCCCGGCGCCGGCGACGACATGATCCGCCAGATCGGCATCAAGACCTGGGCGGACGGCTCACCGTGGACCGGCAATCTCGCCGCGTCGTTCCCCTACCTGGCGACCGGCGAGCGCCACGCCCCCAATTACAGCGACGCCGAGCTGCTGGAAATATCCCGGGCCTATTACGCCAAGGGCTGGCAGCTGGCCTGCCACGCCAACGGCGACGACGCCGTCCAGCAGGTCCTGGACGTCTGGGAGCGGATGCTCGGCGGCCGTCCGGACGACCGGCGCCTGCGCATCGAGCACGCCAGCTCCATGCGTCCCGAGCAGTTCGAGCGCGCGCACGCGCTCGGCATCACCTGCAGCCTGTTCCCCGACCACATCTACTACTGGGGCGAGGTGCTGAACGAGCTGTTCGGCCCGGACGTCGCGGGCCGCTGGGCGCCGATCGGCACCGCCCTGAGCACCGGGATGCGGGTCTCGCTGCACAACGACTCCCCGGTCACTCCGGCGAACCCGCTGCACAACATCGCCGTCGCCGCCACCCGCATGTCCCGCCGGGGCCACGCGTTCGGGATCGGCGAGCGGATCGGCGTCCGGCAGGCCCTCCGCGCCCAGACCATCGACGCCGCCTGGCAACTCCACGCCGACGACATCACCGGATCCCTCACGCCGGGCAAGTACGCCGACCTCGCCGTCGTCTCCGCCGACCCGACCCGCGTCCAGCCGGAGGAGATCGAGGAGCTAACAGTGGACGCGACGTTCCTCGCCGGTCGCCAGGTCCACGGCGACCCCCTCGCGTGACGGCGGCCGCAGTTCCGGCCCATGACATACCGACTGGTCGGTATTAATGTGGGCGATGTTCCGGTGCGTCACCGGACGGAAACCGCCGCCGGTCAAGGGAAGGTGCGATGACGGAACTGCACGAACTCAGCGCCATCGAACAGGCCGCCGCGGTGCGGGCGGGCGAGGTCGCCCCCGTGGAACTCGTGCGCCATTACCTGGCGCGCATCGAGCGGCTCAACGAGCGCTACGGCGCGTTCGTCACCGTCACCGGAGAACAGGCGATCGCACAGGCCGAGGCGATGACCGGCCGGTCCGAGCACCCCACGCCGCTGTCCGGCGTGCCCACGGCCATCAAGGACCTGACGCCGACGGCGGGCGTGCGCACCACCTACGGCTCGCGGGCCTTCGCGGACCACGTCCCCGACCGGGACGCGCACGTGGTGACGCTGCTGCGCCGCGGCGGCATGATCAGCCTCGGCAAGACCAACACCCCCGAGTTCGGGCTCTGCTGCTACACCGACAACGACCTGGTCGGCCCGGCGCGCAACCCGTGGGACCGCGCGCGGGCGGCCGGCGGATCCAGCGGCGGCGCGGCCGCCGCCGTGGCGCTCGGCCTCGCGCCCGTCGCGCACGGCAGCGACGGCGGGGGCTCCATCCGGATCCCCGCGAGCTCCTGCGGCCTCTTCGGGCTCAAGACGTCCCGGGGCCGGATCAGCTCCGGCCCCGACGGAACCGACGTCAGCGGCCTCAGCGTCCAGGGCCCGCTGGCGCGCACCGTCCGGGACGCCGCCGCGATGCTCGACCTGATGGCCGTGCCGATGCCCGGCGACCCGCACTGGGCGCCGCCGCTCCCGGACGGCGAGACCTTCCTCGGCCACGCCGGCCGCGAGCCCGGGCGGCTGCGCATCGGCCGCTACGCCAAGCCCGCGGCGTCCGGGGTCGATGTCGACCCGGCCTGCGTCGAGGCGTGGGAGCACGCCTCCCGCGTCCTGGAGGGCCTCGGTCACGAGGTCGAGGACATCCCCGCGCCCTTCGACCCCGAGGTCTTCGCCTTCTTCGTCACGGTCTGGGGCGTCCAGTCGCTCGCCCACGGCGTCGACGCGGACGCCGAGGAGTCGCTGCGCCCGGTCACCCGCGCCTGGCGCGAGTACGGCCGTCCGATCGACGGCCCCGCCTTCGCCGCGGCGGTCGGCGGCATGCAGCGCGCCGCCCGCGCGTCCATCGAGGCGACGGCCCGCTACGACGCCGTCCTCACCCCGACGCTGGCGGCACTGCCGCAGCCGGTGGAGTTCTTCGACGAGAAGGACACCGAGCCGCTCGACAACCTCCGCCGGCAGCGCGCGTTCACCGTGTTCACCGGCGTCTACAACATGACCGGCCAGCCCGTCGCCAACCTGCCGCTGCACCGCACGGGCGACGGCCTGCCGGTCGGCGTGAGCCTGGTAGGGCGGCCCGCGGGCGAGGCCGCGCTCCTCGCCCTCTGCGCCCAGGTCGAGGCCGCCGCCCCGTGGCACCACCACCGGCCGCCGGAATGGTGAGGCCCCGCAGGACGGCGAAGAGCCCGGCCGCATGAGGGCGGCGGCCGGGCCCTTCTGTGAGCGCTCCCTTACGGGAGGGCCGGGTAGGCGTTCTTCAGCAGTTCCTGGAACTGGGCCGAGAACCAGTGCCCGGCCAGCGGCGCGTTCGGCAGCGCGCCGGTCGGGTTGTTGCCGTTGCGGGCGTTGCCGGTGTACGTCGGGTCGCACATGCGGTCGAAGCCCTTGCCCTCGTCGTTGTCGACGAGCTGGCTGGCGCCGTCGGACTCGCCGGGCGGCTTGACCCACACGTAGGCGTCGATCCCGGTCGCCGGGTCGGCCGCCGGACGCTCACCGAGGCCCGCGCCGCTCTGGTTGCACCAGTTGCCGGCGTGGATGCGGCGGTCGATCCGGCCGCCGTTGACGTAGTCGTCCACCGAGGTCAGCGGGCCCGGGCCGGCCGGGCGGGCGGATCCGCCCCAGCCGTTGCGCGAGGTGTCGATCAGCATCCCCAGGTGGGAGTCGAAGCCGGCGCCCACCAGGGCGGTGCGCAGCGCCTGCGCGTACGACTGCTCGTCCACGTAGTTGTTCCAGTCCACCCACTTCGACTGGCGCACGGTGGTGCCGTTCACCGTGTCGGTGACCTTGAAGTACGGCTCGTGCGTGGCCGAGTAGTTGGCGGTGTTGGTG
This sequence comes from Actinomadura napierensis, assembly GCF_039529375.1. NCBI lineage: Bacteria > Bacillati > Actinomycetota > Actinomycetes > Streptosporangiales > Thermomonosporaceae > Actinomadura > Actinomadura napierensis. The sequence continues at coordinate 45,523 of NZ_BAAAMR010000066.1, read as the reverse complement.
ATGAAGCCGTGCACGTTCGACTTGCTGCCGGACGCGTCCGCGACCTGGGCGAACAGCTGGACCGTCGGGTTGAAGTTGCTGTCCCAGCCCAGCCAGGCGTGGTGGCCGGCGTCCACGTAGTTGTAGACGTTCGGGATGGCGCCCAGCTTCTTCAGCGCGTACGCAACGCCGTTGACGTAGTTGCCGTTGGCCTTCATGGTCGCGCACGCGTCGGTGGACCCGGCGGTCCCGCCCGCGTTGGTGACGAGGTTCGGCAGCGAGTCCGGCTCGACGACCGTCACGATGTGGATGCCCGCGTACTTGGCGTCGCTCATGATGGCGGCGATCGGGTCGATGTACTGCGTCTTGTACTTGTCGATGTCGGTCGGGCCGAGCTCGCCGTTGGAGGCCAGGGCGGCGCAGTCGCGGCCGGGCAGGTCGTAGATCACGAACTCCGCGGAGGTGGCGCCCTCCTTGAGCGCCTGGTCCAGGTGGGCGCGCAGGCCCATGCCGCCGTTCACGCCCTCGATGGCCGCGATGCGGTCCAGCCACACGGCGGTCGGCTGGTTGGAGATCTTGCTTCCGCCCGGTTCGGCGGCCGCGAGCGCCGACCACTCGGGGTTGACGTACTGCTTCGCACCGGCGAACGGGTTGTCCACCCGGGTGCCGGGCGGCGGCGAGGTCGGCGGCGGGGACGTCGGCGGGGGAGAGGTGGGCGGCGGACTGGACGTCCCGCCCGTGCACGTCTGGCCGTTCAGCTTGAACGACGCGGGCGCGGCGTTCGTCCCGGAATAGGTCGCCTGGAAGCCGGGGGCCACGCTGGCGTTCGTCGCCAGCGAGCCGTTCCAGGAGGCGTTCTTCACCGTGACGTGCTGCCCGCTCTGGCTGAACGTGCCGGTCCACCCGCTGGTGACCTTCTGGTCGCCCGCGAAGTCCCATTCGAGCGTCCAGCCGTTCAGCGCGTCGCCGAGATTGGTGACCGTGGCGGTGGCGGTGAAGCCGCCGCCCCAGTCGTTCTTGACGTAGTCGACCTTGCAGCCGGCGGCCGCGCCGGCCTCCGCCTGCGTGAGCACGACCGCGCCGGTGGCCAGCAACGCGGCGGCCGCTCCGGCCGCCAGGCCGCGGCGCACGGCGGGACGCACCGATGGATGTCTCATCCGGGTTCTCCTCGATTCAGTGGGACCGACGGGGGTGGGATGTGCCGGAGTGATGCCGGGTCACGAGCGCAGGTGGTCGCGGAACCCGGCGCCGTAGGAGGTGGGGGTGCCGTCGTAAGAGCTGATGAGCGCCGGGCCGCCGGTGCAGTCCCAGGTGTTCCAGGTCCAGCCGAGGTAGGAGGCCCCGTGCGCGTCCAGCCAGGTCATGAGGGTGTCGATGTAGCCGTGGCCGCAGTCGTTCTCGCCGATCTCGCCGGCGACGAGCGGGACCTGCGCGGCGACCGGCGCGATCTGCTGGTCCCAGCAGGACGAGTCCTTGCAGTAGTTGAAGTTGTAGGAGTGCCATGACGCGGCGAGGTTCCCGGCCGGGTCGGCCGGCTTGTAGGCGAGCCACTGGCTGAGGTCGTTGGAGTAGCTGTTGCCGCCCGCCATGATCACGTTGGACGCGCCCGCGCCGCGGATCGCGTCCACCAGGTCCTGCATCCCGGCGGCGTCGTAGGTCAGGTCGGTGCAGTCCGCGCCGCCGTCCTTCCAGCACTTCCACGACTGGTCGTAGCTCATGGCGCCGAGGTTGTTCGGGTACGGCTCGTTGAACAGGTCGAAGACCACGGCGGTGTCGTCCTTGTAAGCGGCGCCGACCTGCTTCCAGAACTCCGTCGCGTACTTGGCGTCCGGCATGGGCTTCTGGCAGGCGGCGTCGGCGGTCTGGCAGTGGCTGTCGTTGCCGGTCCACAGCCCGTTCGTCCAGTGCAGGTCGAGGATGGGCGTCAGGCCGTTCTGGACGAGCAGGCCCACGTAGTCCTTAACGGCCTTCCGGTACGCGGCGCCGCCGTAGGCGGGGTCGACGTCCGGCAGGCCGAGCCAGCAGTCGGCGTTGAGCGGGACCCGGACGGCGTTGGCGTTCCAGCCCTTGATGGCGGCGACCGACGCGGCGTCCATCGGCCCGTCCCAGATCCCGTTGCCCTGCACGCAGGCGAACTCGCCGCCCGACCGGTTGACCCCGCGAAGCCGGACCGTCCGGCCGGAGGCGTCCACGAAGGAGTTGCCCGAGACCTTCAGCTCCGGAGCCGGGCCGGACGGCGGGGGACTGGTGGGGGGAGGGCTGGTGGGCGGCGGGCCGCCGTTGCAGGCCGTGCCGTTGAAGGTGAACGCGGTGGGGTCGGCGTTGGCGCCGCTGTAGGTGAAGTTGGCACCGACCTGCAAGGTGCCGCCGGACGCGACCGAGCCGTTCCAGCTCTGGTGGTCGACGGTGACCTGCTTGCCGGACTGCGACCACACGCCGCTCCAGCCGCTGCTCAGCTTCTGGTCGCCGGCGTAGGAGTACTGGAGCTTCCAGCCGGTCAGCGCCGGCCCCTCGTTGGTGACGGTGAGGGACGCGGTGAAGCCGGTGCCCCAGTCGTTCTTGGCGTAGTCGACCTGGCAGGCGACGGCGGCATGGGCGGGACGGGCGCCCAGCACGGCGTCGGCGCCGGCGCCGGCCGTGAGGGCGCCCGCCAGGCAGAGCGCTCCGGTGAGGGACGCCTTGGCGGCGGTGCGCGGGGAGAGCGGGCTCATGAATGCTCCGATGTCACGTGATCTCCTTTATGGGAGCGCTCCCATTTCCAGGGCCGAACGCGACCGTAGATCGCCGCGCACCGCTCCGGAAAGCCTTCTTTCACGGTTTTCACGAATCGCGTGACGGCGGTTGAAGGCGGCGTTCGCCGGGCGTCAGGCGACCCTTGACACAATGGCGCGCCGACCCGATTCTTGGGAGCGCTCCCATTACTCCCACCTCCCCGGCCGGCCCCCCACGGCCGGGAAACCCGAAGGGAGTGCACCGTTGACGATCACCGAACCCGCCGCCGGTCCGCTCGCCGAGGAACCGCCGGGCCGCGCGCCCACCCTGGCGCAGGTGGCCCGGCTGGCCGGCGTCTCGCCCGCCACCGCCTCCCGCGCCCTGACCGGCTCCGCCCACGTCAGCCGCGCCGCGCTCGACCGCGTCGAGGAGGCCGCGCAGCACCTCGGCTACGTGCCGCGCCGCCCGTCCCCGCCTGACCGCCGGTCCCCGGGCGCGGTCGCGGTGGTGGTGTGCGACGAGGGCGCCCGGATCTTCGCCGACCCGTTCCACGCCGGGCTGCTGTGGGGCGTGCGGCGCGAGCTGGGCGGCCGCCGCCCCCTGGTGGTGCTGATGGCCGGCACGCCGGGCGAGTGGGAGGCCGCCGCCGACTACCTGCGCGGCGGCCGCGTCGAGGGCGTGCTGCTGGTCGGCGCGCACCCCGACCGGCGCGCGTGCGTCCTGCGCGCCGCCGCCGGGGCCCCCGTCGTCCTGGCCGGACGGCCGCTCGACGACGTGGCCCTGCCCTACGTGGACGCCGACAACCGGGGCGGGGCGCACGCCGCCGTCCGGCACCTGCTGGCCTCGGGCCGCCGGCGGATCGCCACCATCGCGGGCCCGGCCGACATGGCCGCGGGCGTGGACCGGCTGGCGGGCTACCGGATGGCGGCGCAGGAGGCCGGGATGGACGTGGCCGGGCTGGTCGGGCACGGCGACTTCGGCCGGCTGTCCGGCGAGCACGCCATGGGCCGGCTGCTGGAGCGCCGTCCCGGCATCGACGCGGTGCTGGCCGCCTCCGACCTGATGGCGGTCGGGGCGCTGCGCGCCCTGCGGCGGGCCGGCCTCCGCGTCCCGGGCGACGTGGCGGTCGTCGGGTTCGACGACGCCCCGGTCGCCCGGCAGGTGCGGCCCCGGCTGACCACCGTCCGCCGGCCCGCCGAGGACCTCGGCGCCCGGCTCGCCCGCGAGCTGCGCGCCTGCGCCGGCGGCCGGCCGTCCGGCGACCGCGGCGTGGTGCTGCGGACCCGGCTCATCATCCGCGAGTCCGCCTGACCCGCCTGACCCGCCCGACCCGCCTGACCGGCCCGACCGCCTGATCCGCCGGACGCCCCGGCGCCCGGACCACGAGTGACGCACGCCCCGGCGACCGCCGGAGGCGGGTTCCGCCCTGCGCGAGCGAGGGCCCGATCGGAAGGATGCACACGTGCGAAGACGGCCTCGATGGCGCGTGCTCACGGCCGTGAGCACGGCGCTGACCCTCGTCTGCGGCGGCCTGGCCGCCCCCGCTCCGCCGTCGCTGGCGGCGGCGGCCTCCTGCAAGGTCGCCTACAGCAAGAACGACTGGGGCTCCGGGTTCACCGCGAGCATCGACATCACCAACCAGGGCGACGCCCTGAACGGGTGGAAGCTGACCTACTCCTACGGCGGCGACCAGAAGCTGGCGAGCGGCTGGAGCGGCCGGTGGTCGCAGTCCGGCAAGGACGTCACCGTCCAGAACGAGAGCTGGAACGGGACGCTCGCGTCCGGCGCGACGGTGAACGCCGGCGCGCAGTTCACCTACAGCGGCACCAACACCGACCCCACGGCGTTCAGCCTCAACGGCGTGCGGTGCAACCAGGGCACCGGCGCGCCCACCGTCGCGCTGACCGGCCCGGCGGCCGGGTCGACCTACGGTCTCGGCGACTCGGTCCCGCTGGCGGCCACCGCCTCGGCGGCCTCCGGGGCGACGGTGAGCAAGGTGGAGTTCTACAGCCAGGACGGGCTGCTCGCCGCCGGTGACACCAGCGCCCCGTACAGCCTGAACTGGACGCCGGCCAAGGCGGGCAGCTACTCCCTCTACGCCAGGGTGACCGACAGCGCCGGCGGGACCGCCGAGTCGGAGCCGGTCGGCATCACCGTCACCGAGAGCGCGAGCGTCGTCGCCTCCCCCGCGTCGCTGACCGTCGCGCAGGGCGCCAAGGCGGCCTTCGGGCTGAAGCTGTCGCAGGCGCCGTCGTCGAACGTGACGGTGACGACCGCCCGCACGGACGGGTCCACCGGCCTGTCGGTGACGGGCGGCGGCACGCTCACCTTCACGCCGCAGAACTGGTCCGCCCCGCAGAACGTCGAGGTCACGGCGGACGCGTCCTCGACCGGGAAGGCGACCTTCACCTCCAGCGCGCCCGGGTACGCCTCCGCGGCCGTCACGGTCACCGAGGTGGGCGGCGCCACCGGCGCCTACACCCAGCGGTTCCTGGACCAGTACAACAAGATCAAGGACCCGGCGAACGGCTACTTCAGCCCCGAGGGCATCCCGTACCACTCGGTCGAGACGTTCATGGTCGAGGCCCCCGACCACGGCCACGAGACGACGTCCGAGGCCTACAGCTACCTGATCTGGCTGGAGGCGATGTACGGCAAGGTCACCCAGAACTGGACGCCGTTCAACAACGCGTGGGCGCTCATGGAGAAGTACATGATCCCCACGCACGCGGACCAGTCGACCAACTCCTTCTACAACGCGTCCAAACCCGCGACCTACGCCGCCGAGCACCCGCTGCCCAGCGGCTACCCGTCGCAGATCGACGGCAGCGTCCCCGTCGGGCAGGACCCGATCGCGGGCGAGCTGAAGTCGGCGTACGGGACGGACGACATCTACGGCATGCACTGGCTGGAGGACGTCGACAACGTCTACGGCTACGGCGACACCCCCGGCGGCGGCTGCGAGAACGGCCCGTCCGCCGCCGGCCCGTCCTACATCAACACCTACCAGCGCGGCTCGCAGGAGTCGGTGTTCGAGACCGTCCCGCAGCCGACGTGCGACGCGTTCAAGTACGGCGGCACCAACGGCTTCCTGGACCTGTTCATCAAGGACTCCAGCTACGCCAAGCAGTGGAAGTTCACCGACGCGCCCGACGCGGACGCGCGCGCCATCCAGGCCGCGTACTGGGCGGACGTGTGGGCCAAGGAGCAGAGCAAGGGCTCCGACGTCGCCGGCACCGTCGCGAAGGCCGGGAAGATGGGCGACTACCTGCGGTACTCGTTCTTCGACAAGTACTTCAAGAAGATCGGCGACTGCTATCCGGCGTCGTCCTGCCCGGCCGGGTCCGGGAAGGACAGCGAGCACTACCTGCTGTCCTGGTACTACGCCTGGGGCGGCGCGCTGGACTCCAACGCGGGCTGGGCGTGGCGCATCGGCGACGGCGCGTCCCATTTCGGCTACCAGAACCCGCTCGCCGCGTACGCGCTGGTGAACGACCCGGCGATGGCGCCGAAGGGCGCGACCGCCAAGGCCGACTGGCAGAACAGCCTGACCCGGCAGCTGCAGTTCTACACGTGGCTGCAGTCGGCGGAGGGCGCGATCGCCGGCGGTGCGACCAACAGCTGGGAAGGCAGCTACAGCCAGCCGCCCGCCGGGACGACGAAGTTCTACGGGATGGCCTACGACTGGCAGCCCGTCTACCACGACCCGCCCAGCAACCAGTGGTTCGGGTTCCAGGCATGGTCGATGGAGCGGGTGGCCGAGTACTACCAGCAGACCGGCAACGCCGACGCCAAGGCGCTGCTCGCCAAGTGGGCCGCCTGGGCCATGTCGCAGACGACCGTCGATCCCTCGACCGGCTCGATCAAGATCCCGTCCACGCTGACGTGGACGGGGCAGCCCGACGCCGACTGGTCCGGCGCGACCGGGATGCCGTCGGCGAACACCGGGCTGCACGTCACCGTCGCCGACTACGGCGACGACGTCGGAGTCGCCGCCGCGTACGCCAAGACCCTGACGTACTACGCGGCCAAGTCCGGCGACGCGAAGGCCAAGCAGGCCGCCAAGGACCTCCTCGACGCCATCTGGAAGCACACCGACGGCAAGGGCGTGTCGGTGCCGGAGACCCGGAGCGACTACAAGCGGCTCGCCGACCCGGTCTACGTGCCGTCCGGCTGGAGCGGGAAGATGCCGAACGGCGACCCGATCGGCTCCGGCTCCACGTTCATGTCCATCCGGTCGTTCTACAAGAGCGACCCCGACTTCGACCGCGTGTGGGCGTACGCCTCGGGCGCGAGCTCCACCGCGCCGGTGTTCACCTACCACCGGTTCTGGGCCCAGGCCGACATCGCGCTGGCCATGGCCGAGTACGGCCGCCTGTTCGGCGAATGACGCACGGCGGCTGAGAGCGCGCGGGCACGGACGCCGGCCGTCCGTGCCCGCGTCGCTCGGGTTACAGGTACTCGGGTTACAGGTAGAGGCCGGTGCCGTGCTCGGGGCGCTCGCTGGCGATCGCGTGCAGGTCGCGTTCCCGCATGACCAGGTAGTTCTCGCCCTGGATCTCGACCTCGTACTGGTCGTCGGGGTGGAACAGGACGCGGTCGCCGACCTTGACGGTCCGTACGTGGTGCCCGGCCCCGCACACCTCGCCCCAGACCAGCCGGTTGCTCTGGTCGACGGTCGCGGGGATGACGATGCCGGAGGTGCTGCGGCGCTCGCCGGCGTCCTTCTCGACCTTGATCATGACACGGTCGTGCAGCATCTGGACTTCGAACTTCGGGTCGGACACGCTGGAGAGTTTATCCGCCCGCGCGGGTGAGGGCGGACCACGAGCTCCGGATGATCTCCGGGAGGGCGGACCGCTCCGGCCGCCAGCCGAGATCGGCGCGGATCGCGGCCGGGTCGCAGACCAGCACCGGCGGCTCCGGCTGCGGCGGGCGGCGCAGCGTCGGCACGGGCCGCCCGGTGACCTCTTCGACCGCCGCGACCACCTCGTGGACGGCGGTCCCGGCGCCGCTGCCGACGTTGTAGACCCGGTCCTCGCCGAGGTCCACCGCCTCCAGGGCGCGGACGTAGGCGGCGGCGAGGTCGTCCACGTGCAGGAACTCGCGGACGGCCCGCCCGTCGCCGTTGATCTCCAGCCGGGGCGCGCGGCCGGCGGCGACCGCGAGCGCCTTGGGGATCAGCCGGGTCTCGTCGGGGTCGGCCCGGCCGTCCACCGAGCCCGCCACGTTGAACGTCCGCAGCACGACCGCGCCGATCGCGCCGGTCCGGGCGTGGTAGCGGACGGCCTGCTCGGCGGCCAGCTTCGACGCCCCGTACGGATTGGACGGCGCGGTGGCCTCGGTCTCGGGGATCGGCTGGCGCTCGGGCGTCCCGTAGACCGCGGCCGTCGACCCGAACACCACCCGCGCCCCCGCGGCGGCGCGCAGCACGTTGACCGTCCCCTGCACGTTGGCGGTGAAGAAGCGCAACGGCTCCTCGAACGACTCGCGGACGCGGGTGAGGGCCGCGAGATGGCAGACCCCGTCGTACGGTCCGGCCGGCAGCGACCCGGGGTCGAGGACGTCGCCGCGGACGGGCCGCACCCCGTCCGGCAGCGCGGCGTCCCGCCGTACCAGCCCGTCGACGTCGTGTCCGGCGGCGACCAGCCGCCGCCCGACCGCGTACCCGATGTAACCCGCCGCCCCCGTCACCAATACGCGCATGGGTCACAGCATCGCCGGAGGCGGGGCGGCGGCGCCAACCGCTGCCCGCTTCCGGCCGTCGGTCAGGGCAGAGTCGGTCAGGGCAGGTCGGTCACGCGGGTGTAGGCGCCGGGGTAGCCGGGCTTGGCGCAGCCGTAGCCCCACGAGGTGAGGCCGATCACGCGGCCGTCGGCCAGCAGGGGCCCGCCGCTGTCGAACAGGCAGCTGTCGGCCTTCGGCGATCCGGCGCACACGTTGTCGGACGCGTCGTAGTCGTCGCCGTAGGCCTTCTCGCAGGCGGCGTCGCCGGGCAGCGGCACCGTGACGGCGCGCAGCCGGGTGTTGAAGAAGTCGGTCTCGGACCTGGTGCCCCAGCCGGCGACGACGGCGCTCTTCACGGACCCGGGGGCGGCGAGCGCGACGGTCGGCCGGTTCACTCGCCGCGCCAGCGTCAGCACGGCCAGGTCGTGGTGGCTGGCCGTCGTGCCCTTGAACGACGTCTCGCTGTACTTCGGATGCAGCCGCAGCGACTTCACCGAGACGGTCTCGCCGCCCTTGCCGGTCAGGTCGTCGCGGCCGAAGGTGACCTTGATGAGGCCGGGCGCCCCGCGCAGGAACGACACGCAGTGCCCGGCGGTGAGGAGCTGGTCCGGCTTGATCAGGACGCCGCCGCAGAACTGGCCGGCCGGGCGGACGAAGAACGCCGGCGAGCCGACCGCCCCCAGCCACGGGTAGGAGGCGGCGGAGGCGGGCGCGCCGCCGACCACGGCGGACGCGGGGGAGGCGGCGAGGGGCAGCAGGCAGGAGCCGAGGGCGGCGGCCGCGAGCGCGGCCGTGCCGAAGGCCCGGCCGGATCGCGATCTCCGGGAGGAGGCCCCGCGAAGCCGCGGGGCCTCCTCCAGAGGCGAACGGGAGGGGAGGGCCATTCCGGCAATCTAAGGGATCACGGCATGGCGCGCACGCCCCTGCGGCGCGCGGCCCGCGCCGGCAGGGCCCCGGTGGCGCCCGGCTCCTCGTAGCGGGGGAAGGTCACCAGCGCGACCAGCGCCAGCAGGAACCCGCCCGCACGCAGCAGGAACGGCAGCGCGTCCCGGGGCCAGCCCTCGCCGAACAGGACGGTGCTGCTGACGATGAGGTAGGTGCGGCCGATGACGGTCAGCACGACCGCGACGATCGCGATGCGGCAGCGCTGCAGCGCGATCTGCAGCTGCCCGAGCGCGATCGCGGCGAGCCCGAGCGTCAGGTACGGGTAGGCCGACTCCAGGACGGCGCGCACGCTGCCGGTGTCGGCGTAGACGATCGAGATGCCGCGGATGCCGGCCTCGGCGAGCCCCGCGCAGGCGCCCGCGCCGATGCCGTAGGCGACCCCGGCGAGCTTGCGGGCGTGCCGGCCGCCGGCGCGCCGGTCCCCGACCAGCCACACCAGCCCGGCGGCGATCACCGCGGGCGCGCAGATCGCCAGCATCGTCCACGGCGCGCGCACGGTGTCGAGCAGCGTGGCGTCCGCAGCGGGCGTGCCCTCACTGGTGGCCGACAGCCCGATCAGCACGGTCGCCAGCACGAACAGCGCGACACTCGCCCACTCCCGGACGCTCAGCCGCTCGTCGAGGAACCAGACCGCGTACCCGACGAGGCACACCAGGCTGACCGCGAAGATCGGCTGCGCCACGGCCAGCGGCATCTCCTGGAACGCCACCACCTCGTAGCCGAGACCGAGGAACAGCAGCAGCCCGCCGCCCAGCCAGACCGGGTCGGTGAGCATCAGCCGGGCGACGTGGAACGGGCGGCTGCCGCGCAGCGGCTCCATCCGGCGCGCGGACAGGCGGAACACGAGGAAGGCGATGTAGTAGACGGTGGTCGCGATCAGAGCGAGGGCGGCGTAACCCAGGTCGTGACCCATCGGGGGACCTCTCGGCGGATTGCGGGCGGGCGGAACCGGGGCTCCGCGCGCCTGAGAACCGCCGGAAGTCCAACATGCCGCCTCCGACTTCCCGTGACAAGGCCGTGACGCTTGACTCCTTGATCAATCGTAGTGACGGCCGGTGTCGGACGACAGCCGCGCGACCAGGCCGCGGGGCACCAGCCGGCTGAGCCCCACGATCGCCTTGTACTGCGCGCCGGGCACGCTCAGCTGCGCGCCGCGCCGCAGGTCGCGCAGCGCCGCGTCCACGACGTCGTCGTCCTTCAGCCACATGAACCCCGGCAGGCCGGACATGTCCATGTTCGCCCGCTGGTGGAACTCGGTGTGCGTGAAGCCGGGGCACAGCGCCATCACCCGGACGCGCCCGCGCGAGCGGCCCCGGATGTCGGCGTTCACGCCCTGGCTGAAGTTGACCACCCACGCCTTGGACGCCCCGTAGGTGCCGCGCGTCGCGAACGCCGCGACCGACGAGACGTTGACGATCCCGCCCCGGCCCCGCTCCAGCATCCCGGGCAGCGCCGCGTGGGTGAGCCGCAGGACGGCCTCGCAGTGCACCTTGAGCATGGTGATCTCGTCCGACACCGGCACGTCGAGGAACACGCCCTTGTTGCCGAACCCCGCGTTGTTGACCAGCAGGTCGACGTCCTTGCGCGCGCGCTCCTCGGCGGCGGCGAGGCCCGCCTCGGTGGACAGGTCCGCGGTCAGCGTCTCGGCGCGCACCCCGTACCGGTCGCGCAGCCCGTCGGCGGCCCGCTCCAGCCGTTCGGTGTCGCGGGCCAGCAGGACCAGGTCGAACCCGTCGGAGGCGAGGCGGCGGGCGAACGCGGCGCCGATGCCCGCGGTCGCGCCCGTGATGAAGGCGGTCGGCATGCCTCCGAGCCTAGGACCCGACGGCTACCGGGCGGTAGCACGGCGCGCTGTGAAATGGCGCGGGTCGGGGCGGCGGGTGGCGTTGCGGTAGGCGAAGGTGAAGCCGGGCCAGTTGTTGACCACCTTGCCGTCCGCGGTCATGTACCAGCTCTGGCAGCCCGCCTCCCACACCGTGGACCGCAGCCTTTCCCGCATCTCGCGGGTGAAGGCGTCCTGCACGTCCGGCTTCACGTCGATCCAGTCCAGGCCGTGCCGGCGGAGCGCCTCCACGCAGCCCAGGACGTACCGGAACTGGGACTCCAGCATGTAGATGATCGAGTTGTGGCCGAGGTTGGTGTACGGCCCGTACAGCAGGAACAGGTTGGGGAAGCCGCTGACGGTGATGCCGAGATGCGCCTGCGCGCCGTCCCGCCACGCCTCGTTCAGCTCCAGCCCGTCCCGCCCGACGATCTTCATGGGGGACAGGAAGTCGGTGGACTGGAACCCGGTCGCGTACACGATCACGTCCACGTCGTAGTGCCCGCGCACCGTCGCGACGCCGGACGGCGTGACGCGCTCGATCGGGTCGGTGACCAGGTCGACGTTCCGCCTGCCCAGCGCCGGATAGTAGGTGTCTGACAGCAGGATCCGCTTGCATCCCATCCGGTACCCGGGGACGAGCCGGCCGCGCAGCGCCGGGTCGGCGACCTGCTCCTCCAGGTGCTTGCGGAAGCCCTTCTCCATGAGCCCCATCAGCTTCGGGTACTTCACGAAGCCGAGGGCGCGCGACTCGAACATCGCGTAGATCCGGGCGCGGCTCAGCGCGTACGCCCCGGGCACCGCCTTCAGGACGGCCTTCTCCCACGCCCGGTACGGCCGGTCCGGCTTGTCGACCACATAGGGCGCGGAGCGCTGGAACAGCCGCAGCTCCGCGGCCTCCTTCGCGATCTCCGGGACGATCTGGATCGCGCTCGCCCCCGTCCCGACCAGCGCGACGCGCTTGCCGCGCAGGTCGGTGCCGTGGTCCCAGCGGGAGGAGTGGAAGCTCGTCCCGGCGAAGGACTCGCGGCCCTCGACCGGCGGCAGCGCGGGCCGGTTCAGCTGCCCGCACGCCGACACCAGGACCCGCGCCTCCAGCTCGCCGGACGTCGTGGACACCCGCCACAGCGCGGCGCCCTCGTCGAAGCGCGCCTCGGTGACCTCCGTGCCGAACCGGATCCTGTCCAGCACGCCGTACTTGCGCGCGCAGTGCCGCAGGTAGTCGAGGATCTCCGGCTGCGGCGGGAACCGGCGCGTCCAGTCGGTCTTGCGCTCGAAGGAGAAGGAGTACAGGTGGGAGGGGACGTCGCAGGCGGCGCCCGGGTAGGTGTTGTCGCGCCACGTCCCGCCGAGGCCGTCGGCCTTCTCCAGGATCACGACGTCGTGCACGCCGGCCCGCCGCAGCCGGATCGCCATCCCGATGCCGCCGAAACCGCTTCCGATGATCACCACGCTGTGCGCCATGGGCCGTCCCGAATCTCGTTCTGTCCCGGTCTCCCCGAGCGTAGGTGACCGCAAGGTCACTGACCAGACGCCGCATCGCCGGTTTTGCCGGTTGCCCCCGCGATCCTGCGCCAGCTGTCACCGAGCCGATGATCCTTACCGAATCGCCCGGTTCCGGTGGGGGAATCTGCCAAGATCGCGACATGCTCGACGACCTCCGGGCGCACCTGGCCGCGCTCGACGGCCCGTGGCCCACAAGGAAGCGGCCCGCGAAGAAGCGGCCCGCGGCGACGTGGACCGCACCCGAGACGGATCCGCCCCGCGATGACGGCGCGCCGGGTGGTGGCGACGTGCCCGCGCACGGCCTCGGCCGGGACGGGTCGCTCGCCCGCGATGTCGGCGGCTACCAGGCCGTCCTCGCGATCGAGGACCCGCTGACCGTGCGGCTGGCCTATGTCGGCGCGGACGGGTACCCGCTGCCGACCGTCCCCGGGGCGCTCAAGGTCCCGCACGCCGCGGAGGTCAGGGAGCTGAAGGCGCTCGCGAAGGACGTTCGCGGCACCCTCGCGGACGAGCGGGCCCGCGCAGAGGCACTGATGGCGGACGAGCGGGCTTGGCGTCACGGCGCGTGGCGGCGGGAGTGGCTCGACCATCCGGTGAGCGGCGCCGTGGCACGGGGCCTGATCTGGGAGTTCCAGGACCCGGACGGCATCTGGCACGCGGCGACGCCTGGGGAGAGCGTCCTGGTGACGGTGGACGGGCGGGCGCTGCCCGTCCCGGCGGACGGCGCGCGGGTGCGGCTGTGGCATCCGGCGCGGGCGCGGCCCGCCGCGGTGCGGGCCTGGCGCGACTTCGTGATCGACAACCGGATGGTGCAGGCCTTCAGGCAGGCGTTCCGCGAGGTGTGCGTCCTCGACCCGGACGAGGCGGGGGCGGCGCGGTCCGACCGGTTCGCGGGGCACATCGTCCGGTACGCGCGGCTGCGGGAGCTGTTCCGGGAACGCGGCTGGCGGCCCGACCACCGGGGCCGGCCGCACGGCGGCCTCCAGCCGGCGGCGCGGCGCGTCCTCGGCGGCGGATGGCGCGCGGTGCTGCGCTACGACCCCGCCGACGCCGCCGGGGAGCCCGAGCACGTGATCACCGGCCATGTGCGGTTCGAGCACCGGGACCGCCGCCACTGGAGCCGCGCGGGGCTCGCCGACGCGCCGCCGCTGGTGTTCAGCGAGGCGATGCGGGACGTCGGGCTGTTCGTGGACGGGGCCTCGATCGCCGCCGACCCGGACTGGCCGGACGGCGAGGACCGCCACCACCTGCACTACCGCCGGGAGGCCGCGTTCGGGCGGCCGGGCGCCGCCGCCGAGGTGCGGCGGGCCGTGCTGGAGCGCGTCCTGCCCCGCACGAAGATCGCCGACCGGTGCTCGCTGGACGGCCGCTTCCTGGTCGTCCGGGGCGAGCTGCGCACCTACCGGATCCACCTCGGCACCGCGCACGTGCGGATGGAGCCGGACGGCGCGCGGCTGCGCGTGGTGCCGTCCCGCCGCGTCGGGCAGTCCGGGCTGTTCCTGCCGTTCGAGGACGAGCGGCTCTCGCTGATCGTCAGCAAGGCGGTGCTGCTCGCCGCCGACCACAAGATCGCCGACGAGTCCGTCCTCGCCCGGATCAAGGGGGGCGCCTGACGACCGCCGTGACGTTCCGTGACGGGACCGCGACCGGGCGGTCAGCCCAGCAGGCCGAACTCCTGGGCGCGCAGCCCGGCCTGGAACCGCGACCCGGCGTCCAGCAGCGTGAGGATCTCGGCGACCCGCCGCCGGTAGGTGCGCAGCGACATGCCGAGCTGACGCGCGGCGGCCTCGTCCTTCAGCCCGCCGCCGAGCAGCCGCAGGATGTGCCGGCTCTCCTCGCTGAGGGCCGGCGGCCGCTCGCGCCGGTAGTCGGCGAGGTCGGCGGAGGTCTCCCAGGTCGCCCAGAACAGCGACACCACGCCCTTCACCACGCTCGGCGACCGGACGACGGTGTACTCGCGCACGCCCTGCTCCGGCGGCCCCGCGAGGATCGCGGTCCGGCGGTCGACGATGATCGTCTCGTGCGGCAGCGGCGTCGTGCAGATCCGCACCCGCACCCCGGCCCCGGCGAGCCGGATCAGCTCCCGCTCGGACTCCTCGTCGGCGAGCGCGGCCGGGTTGTACAGCTTGTAGGTGGCGAGGCCGGGCGCGGTCCGGGCCCGGCCGGCCAGGATCAGCTCCCGCGCGCCGGGCAGCGCCCAGGTCTTCATGTCCGTCGCGGCGCACGCGAACTCCTCGCGCGCCAGGAACAGCCGCCACGCCCGCTCGGTCAGCTCCCGCTCACCGCGCAGCACCACGTTCCGGTCCATGTCCACCGTCATCACCACCAAGTCTGCCACGCGGGGCGGAGGCTGGCAGCAAGCTGCCACCGGATCGCCCCCTCCGCATAGCCGCAGCACAGTGGGACGCATGACGACACCGACCAACGATCACTTCGACCTCGGCGGCGACCTGCGGGTCAAGCGGATGGGCTTCGGCGCGATGCGGCTGCCCGTCAGCACCCTGGGCGGCCCCGCCAACGACCGCGACACGGCGTTGCGGGTGCTGCGCCGCGCCGTCGAGCTGGGCGCCGACCACATCGACACGGCCGCGTTCTACTACCACCAGTCCGGCCTGGCGGCGAACGAGCTGATCCGCACGGCCCTGTCGCCCTACCCGGACGGGCTGGTCATCGCGACGAAGGTCGGCCCGTCCCGGGGCCCGGACGACCTGCACCCGACCGGCCAGCTCCCCGCGTCCGGGCTGCGCGCCGAGGTGGAGCGCAACCTGCGCGAGCTGGGCCGCGACAGCCTCGACCTGGTCTACCTGCGGGTGGGCAACGTGCAGGAGCCGGACGACGAGCCGATCGGCGAGCGGTTCGAGGTCCTCGCCGGGCTCCGCGAGGAGGGGCTCATCCGGCATCTCGGGGTGAGCCACATCACCGCCGCCCAGCTCGCCGAGGCCCGGGGCATCGCGCCCGTCGCGGCGGTCCAGAACAGGTTCGACATCACCCAGCCGGCGGACACCGGGATGCTGGAGATCTGCGAGCGCGACGGCATCGGCTACGCGCCGTACTTCCCGCTCGGCGGGTTCGGCATCCCCGACGACGACCGGGTCAAGGCCGTCGCCGCCCGGCACGGCGCCACCGTCCCGCAGATGCTGCTGGCGGGCCTGCTCGCCCTGTCCCCGGTGATGCTGGCCATCCCCGGCACCGGCTCCCCGGCCCATCTGGAGGAGAACATGGCCGCCGCGGCCCTGCGCCTCACCGCCGAGGACCTGGCCGCCCTGCGCGGCTAGCCGGTGCCCGCGGCGCCGGCGGCTCCGCGCACGCTCTACCCTGAACGTCGGCTCGTTCAGGAAGGGTGATGATGTCGGCGACGCGGCTGCTGGTCCTCGGCGGGGTGCGGCGGTTCGGCAGTGCCCACGGGTACGAGGTCCGCCGGGAGCTGATCTCCTGGGGCTCGGACGAGTGGGCCCACGTGAACCCGGGTTCGATCTACCACGCGCTGCGGCAGCTGGCCAAGGAGGGCCTGCTGCTCGCGCACGACGTGGAGGAGAGCGACGCCGGGCCGCCGCACACCGACTACGAGATCACCGACGCGGGCCGCGAGGAGTTCTTCCGCCTGCTGCGCTGCGCGATCTCGACGGTGGACGTCCGGCACCCGGAGATGCTGACGGCCGGGCTCGCCTTCCTGGCCGAGCTGACCCGCCCGGAGGCGATCGAGCTGCTCCGGCAGCGGCTGGACGGCCTGGCCGCCCGGCGCGCCAACGTCATGCCGCTGTACGAGGCGCCGGCGGACCCCGCGCACCTGCACGAGCTGCTCGGCTGGTGGGTGCACTCCGCCGACTCGGCCATGCGGTGGGCGCGCGGCCTCATCGAGCGCCTGGAGGCCGGCGACTACGTCATGGCCGACGAGCGCTAGCCCGCCTCCTCGCCCCGCAGATCCCTGCCGCGGACGCCACCGGCCGCGGCCCCGCCGCTGAGCGATCAGGTGTCGTCGAACGTCCGCGGGACGATCACGCGCAGCGCGTTGCCGCGCAGCCGGATCGTCACCGGGGTCCGGCCGCGGACCTCGCCGTCCACGTCCACCCGCATCGGCGGGTCCGTCTCGATCTCCACGTGCCCGGTCGTGAGGAACGCGTCCTCATCCAGGCTCCGCCACGGGCCGGTCAGCACGTGCCGGGCCGTCGCCGACGCCAGCCGCAGCCGCCGCTCGTCGCCCAGCCGGTAGACGGCCAGCAGCCGGTCGTCGGGGCTGGCGTCGCGGGCGATCCGCTGCCCGCTGTGGTGCGCGCCGTTCGCGATGTTCAGCTGGTGGGTCTGGACGGTGCTGGTCTCCCCGTCGATCGTGATGCGGGCGGTGAACGCCTGGTGGCGGGGCAGCAGCCCGGCCGCCGTCAGCGCGTACGCGGGCCGGCCCAGGAACCGCTTCAGCAGGTGCGGGACATGCCCGGCGACCTGCACCGACAGGCCGAGGCTGACCATGTTGGCGAAGATGTGCTCGCGGTCGGCGCCCGGCCCCTCGCCCTGCGGGTCGCCGGTGCTCTCGAACCAGCCGACGTCGACGTCGGCGACCTTCCCGCCGCCCGGCCCGCCCAGCGCCACGGTCCCGACCGCGCCGGGCAGGTCCAGCGGGAGCTCCAGGCTGCGCGCGAAGTTGTTGGTGGTGCCGAGCGGCAGCACCCCGAGCGCGATGTCGCGGTGCGCGAGGTGGCCGACCGCCTCGGCGACCGTCCCGTCCCCGCCCCCGACGACGACCAGGTCGGGCTCCAGGGCCAGCACGTCGCGGAACAGCTCGCGCAGCCGGGTCGGGTCGGTCACCGGGAACACCTGGTCGAAGGCGATCCCGGCCTCGTCCAGCAGGCGGCGCGCCCGGCCGTACTGCCGGCGGCCCCGCCGGGACCGCGAGTTGATCACCAGCACCGCGCGGCCGCCCTTGCCGATCGCCGACTCCAGCTCCGCTTTGCTCCGCATCTCGACTCGGTCGCCCTCCACTCGTTCGCGCCACCCTACCCGGCGGCCCCCGGGCAATCCGGGTCCGCTGCTTTATAAACCCATTACTTCGAGTTGAAACATGCCCGGAAGTGGGGACATTACCGATGAACCACAGCTGAATGACCGGGGCGGAAAATATGTCCATGGCCACCGGGGGCGCCGCCCCGTCCGCAGCACCCGCCGACGACGGCGCGACCGTGGTCGGCGAGCACCGGCCCCGCCGCCGCGTCCTCGACCTGGCGGTCCGCTCGCCCGTCCTCGCCGAACTCGCGCACGCCCGGCTCGTGCTGCCTCCGGGCTGGTCACGGGACGCCGCCCGGACGTGGCCGGTGCTCTGGCTGCTGCACGGAGCCGGCGCCGGGCACACCACCTGGACCGACCACGGCGACGTCGAGGAGCTGACCGGCGGCGCCGATGTGATCGTGGTCATGCCGGACGGCGGCCGCTGCGGCAATTACAGCGACTGGTGGAATCGCGGCGACGGCGGGTCGCCGAAGTGGGAGACGTTCCATCTCGCCGAGCTGCGGCAGATACTCGAACGCGGATACCGCGCCGGAACGCAGCGCGCGGTCGCCGGGAATGGGACCGGCGGGATGGGCGCGCTCGCCTACGCGGCCCGGCACCGCGGCCTGTTCCGCGCCGCGGCGTCCTTCAGCGGCCCGGTGCACACCCTGCACCGCGACGCGCGCGGCCTCGACGTCGCCGACCTCGTCGAGCTGGCCGTCGCGATCGCCGAGCCCGCCCGTGACTGGACGGACGTGTGGGGCGACCCCGACGAGCAGCGCGTCGTGTGGCGCCAGCACAACCCGTTCGACCTCGCCGACCGGCTCGCCGGCGTCCGGCTGCACGTCAGCGCCGGCGACGGGCGGCCCGGCCCGTACGACCGGGTGCCGCACCGGGGCCTGTCCGCGGCCGGCACCGACGTGGTCGAGGCGCTCGCCGGCACCGTCTCCCGCGAGTTCGCCGGCAAGCTCAAGAAGCTCGGCATCCCGATCTCCACGCACTTCTACCGGGGCACGCACACCTGGCCCTACTGGCGCCGCGAGCTGCGCGCCGCGCTGCCGGCCCTGCTGGGCGCGATCGGCTGAGCGGCTAGGGTCGGGGCGTGACTGAACCTCGTTCGGATTCGGCGGTCCCCGCGTTCTGGCAGGCGCTCGGGCTCCCCGGCATCGTCGACGCGCACGTCCACTTCATGCCGCCGCGGCTGATGAGCGCGGTCTGGGCCTACTTCGACGAGGCCGGGCCGCTGATCGGCACCGAATGGCCGATCCGCTACCGCGACTCGGAGAAGGAGCGGCTGGAGTTCCTGCGCGGCCTCGGCGTCCGCGCGTTCACCGCGCTGGTGTACCCGCACCGGCCCGGCATGGCCGAGTCGCTGAACGAGTGGGGCGCCGAGTTCGCCCGCCGCGTCCCCGAATGCCTGCAGACCGCGACGTTCTTCCCCGAGCCCGGCGTCGCCGGCTACGTGCGGCGCGCCCTGGAGTCCGGTGCCCGCGTGTTCAAGGTCCACCTGCAGGTCGGCGGGTTCGACCCCCGGAACGAGGAGCTGGACGAGGTGTGGGGGATCCTCGCCGACGCCGGGGTGCCCGCGCTGGTGCACGCCGGGTCCGGCCCGGTCGCCAACGGGTTCACCGGGCCCGGGCCGTTCGGCGGCGTGCTCGCCCGCCACCCCCGGCTCACGGCGATCATCGCCCACCTGGGCGCCCCCGAGTTCGACGGCTTCTTCGCCCTGGCCGACCGCCACGACGGCGTGCACCTCGACACGACCATGACGTTCACCCGGTTCGGCGGGCTGGGCGCGTTCCCCGCCGCGCTCCTGCCCCGGCTCCGCGACCTCGGCCTGCAGGGCCGGATCCTGCTCGGCACCGACTTCCCCAACATCCCCTACGAGTACGCCCACCAGCTGGAGGCGCTGGCCGGCCTCGGCTTCGGCGACGACTGGCTGCGGGCCGTCTGCTGGGGTGCCGCCGACACGCTGTTCGGCCTCACGGCCCGGGTGCCGGGGCTTTCATGACTTTTCACGGGAAATCCGAGGTCGAGCGCGTCCTCTAGCCGCCCGCATTGACTCCCTCCGGCCCGAGGATCACCTTGGGAGCGCTCCCAAGCGGCGGCCCGCCCGCCGCCCCCGGCGACGCCCGAGGAGAAACCATGATCTTCCGTGGCAGGCGGCTCTCCCTCGTCGCGGCCCTCCTGGCCGGGCTGCTGGCCCTGGCGTCCGTCCCGTCCCTGCGGTTCGCGCCCCCGGCGCGCGCGGCGGCGGGCACGGGCTACTGGCACACCAGCGGCCGGCAGCTCCTGGACGCCGACGGCCAGGCGGTGCGCATGACCGGCATCAACTGGTTCGGCGCGGAGACCGCGAACTACACGCCGCACGGCCTCTGGACGCGCGGCTACAAGGACATGCTCGACCAGATCAAAAGCCTGAAGTACAACACGCTGCGGCTGCCGTACTCCAATCAGATGCTCGACCCCGGCAGCACCCCGAACAGCATCGACTACGCCAAGAACCCCGACCTCAGCGGCCTGAACGGGCTGCAGGTCCTCGACAGGATCATCGCGTACGCGGGGCAGATCGGGCTGAAGGTCGTGCTCGACCAGCACCGTCCCGACTCCGGTGCGCAGTCCGCGCTCTGGTACACCGACGCCTACCCCGAGTCGCGCTGGATCTCCGACTGGACGATGCTCGCGCGGCACTACGCGGGCGACACCACGGTCATCGGCGCCGACCTGCACAACGAGCCGCACTCCCCGGCGTGCTGGGGCTGCGGCGACCAGGCGAAGGACTGGCGCCTCGCCGCGGAGCGGGCCGGGAACGCCGTCCTGTCCGCCAACCCCGACTGGCTGATCATCGTGGAGGGCATCGACAGCTACAACGGCGACGGCTACTGGTGGGGCGGGAACCTCCAGGGCGCGGCGGCCTACCCGGTGCGGCTGAACGTGCCGAACCGGCTGGTGTACTCCGCGCACGACTACGCCACGTCCGTGTACCCGCAGCCGTGGTTCAGCGATCCGAGCTTCCCGTCCAATCTGGCCGGCATGTGGGACAGGGACTGGGGCTACCTGTACAAGAACAACGTCGCGCCCGTCCTGCTCGGCGAGTTCGGGACGACGCTGGCCGACCCGCGCGACCAGACCTGGCTGCGGACGCTGCTGGCCTACCTCGGCACGGGCAGCGGCGGGATCTCCTTCACCTACTGGTCGTGGAATCCCAACTCCGGCGACACCGGCGGCATCCTCAACGACGACTGGACGACCGTCAACACCGCCAAACAGGCGTACCTCGTCCCGTACCTGCTCGGCGCGGGACCCGGGGGCGGCACGGGCACCCCGCCGCCCGAGAAGGCGTCCTGCAAGGTCGCGTTCGCCGTCCAGAGCGCCTGGGACGGCGGCTTCAACGGCCAGGTGACGATCACCGACACCGGTTCCGCGGCGGTGACCGGCTGGACGCTGGCGTTCGCCTTCCCCGGCGCGCAGAAGATCGCGCAGGGCTGGAGCGCGACGTGGGCGCAGCACGGCGCGGACGTGACCGCCTCGAACCTGGACTGGAACCGGACGATCGGCGCCGGAGCCTCGGTGACCATCGGCTTCACCGCCTCGGGCCCGCAGGCGGGGGCGACGCCGGCCGCGTTCGACCTCAACGGCCAGGCCTGCGCCGCCTGACGGAACCCTGCGGCCGGCCGGCGCTCTCCGTTTCCGGGCGCCGGCCGGCCGTCAGTGGTCGCAGGGGGCGGTGCCGGCGTGCTGGTGCGGCTGGTCGGCGTCGCCCACGTGCCGGGGGCCGTGCGAGTCCTCGCAGTGGCCGTGCCGGGACGGGCCGTCCAGGTGGTCGACCTCCAGCGTCGTGTGGGTGATCCCGTACGAGTCGCGCAGCAGCTCCTGCAGGTCGCGGCGGACGGCGTGGCAGTCGCCCTTCGCGTCCACCAGCACGTGCGCCGATAGCGCCGGATAGCCCGACCCGACCTCCCAGACGTGCAGGTCGTGGACCTCCTCCACGCACGGCCGCTCCGCCAGCCGGGCGCCCAGCTCGGACGGGTCGATGCCCGCCGGGGCGGCCTCCATCAGCACCCGCCCCGCGTCCCGCAGCAGCCCGTACCCGGCCTTCAGCATCAGCGCCGCCACCACCAGCGAGGCGATCGCGTCGGCGCGGGCGAACCCCGTCGTCCACACCACCAGGCCCGCGATCGCGGTGCAGATGAACGCGAACAGGTCGTTCAGGATGTGCTGGAACGCGCCCTCCACGTTCAGGCTCGTCCGGTTCGCGCGGCTCAGCAGCCAGCTCGCACCGAGGTTCACCACGATGCCCGCGAGGGCCGTCCAGAACACGAACCGCCCGTCGACGTCCGGCGGGCCGATCAGCCGGCGGACGCCCTCGTAGACGAAGAACGCCGCGAGCAGGATCAGCGTCAGCCCGTTGAGCTGCGCCGACAGGATCTCGGCCCGGCGCATCCCGAAGGTGAAGCCGCCCTGCGGCGGGCGTGCCGCGATCCGCATCGCGACCAGCGCCAGCACGATCGCGAACGCGTCGGTGAGCATGTGCGCGGCGTCCGACAGCAGGGCCAGCGACCCGGCGAGCAGGCCGATCGCGACCTCGCCCGCCATGTAGGCCAGGATCAGCGCGAGCGCGCCGCCGAGCAGCCTCCGGTCCGCGCCGGCGGAGATGCCGTGCCCGTGGCCGTGTCCATGCCCGTGACCGTGGCCGTCCTGCTCCGGCTCGTTCCCCGGCTTCCCGGTCATGTGCCCTCCTCCCCGTGGCCGACGTGGGCGAGGGCGAGATCGAGCAGCATCCGGACGTGCGAGTCGTCCAGCCGGTAGTAGGCCATCCGGCCCGCCCGGCGGACCCGGACGACGCGGTTGGCGCGCAGCAGGCGCAGCGCGTGCGACACCGACGACTCCGACTGCCCGCAGGAGGCCGCGATGTCGCACACGCACATCTCCCCGCCCTCGAGCAGCGCGGTGATCACCCGGAGCCGGCCCGGGTCGGACAGCAGCCCGAACACCTGCGCCAGCTCCGCGACCGTCTCCGCGCCCGGCATCGACGCGGAGACGGCGGCGACCTTCGCGGCGTCGACCACGCGGACGGCGCACGCCTCCGCGGGGACGACATCTGAAGCACTGCTCATATGAGCAAATGTACCAGGAGCGCTCAGAGGGCCGCGGGCGACCCCTCCGGTCCGGTGGGCGGCGCCATGGAGATCACCGGGCTCTGCGGCCCGTCACCGGGCGTCCCGGTGCCGGTCCCGCCGTCGCCCGTGCCGCCGTCCGTACCGCTGCCGGTGCCGCCGTCACCGGTGCCGTCGCCCGTACCGGGCGTCGTGCCGGTGCCGGGCTCGCCGCCCGGAGACACGCCCGTTCCCGGCGATTCCGGCCCCGGCTCCCCGGATCCGGGCGTCTGCGGCCCCGGTGACCCGGACTCCGGCGGCTCGCTCCCCGGTGGCAGCGTGCCCGGAGATCCGCCGCCCGAATCGGTCGGCGCCGGCGAATCGCTCGGCGACACCGTCTCCTCCGGCGGCGGCGGCATCGGCGGCCCGTCGTCGGGCCCCGTCGTCGAGCGCGGCCGCTCGAACCCCGTCGAGCCGCCCGGATCGACCAGAACGAAGACCACGATCGTTCCGAGGCGGGAATCCCGCGGCCGGATCCGCGTCACATTGTTCTGCTCGAATCCCGGCCACTTTCGGCCACTGTACCGCGCATGCGAAGTTTTGATCTTGTTTTCCGGCCGGGTCAGCGGATTACCGCAATTGCACTTCACCGCGGGAACGCCGTAGCCATTGACCAGAACCCCCATTCCGGCCTGCAGCACGGCGGCCTCGCTCGTCGCCCTTCCGTCCCGGTAGCCGTGGTTGGTCACGAGCGTGTCGGTGCGCAGCAGCACCGGCGTCAACCGCGACACGTACCGCGGGATGTCGCTCACCGGGATGCCCTCCACCCCCGCCCACGCGCGCGCCTTGTCCGGGTTGGCCTGCAGGAACGCGATGAGCTTGCGCTGGTCGCAGCTCGACGCCAGGCGCGTCCCGCCGTACAGGCCGGGCGTCCCGCCGTCCGTGGTCCCGCCCCGGGCCGGGCGCTTCGCGACGCCCGTCCGGTCCGTGTTCGACACCAGCGTGTAGGGGTCGCGGCCGGGCGAGCCCACGGTCAGCCGGGTGATCGCCGCCCCCGCGTCCCCGCAGCCCGCCAGCGTCCCCGCCGCCAGCGCCAGCGCCGCGGTGGCCGCGGCCGTGCCCCGCCCCCGCTTAATCAATGAATTGATCTCGAGCATGCGTCGTCTCCCGCTCCGGGTTCTGCGAACCTATACTCTTGGATGCCGGGCGGCGCAGATTAGTGCCCGGCAGGATAAAGAATTCTCGCGCCGGCCGGGGGCCGGTATTGCGGACCTGACGGGGGTCACAATGGCGAGCCCGCTTCCCCTCACCGCCGCCGATCCCACTCGCCTCGGCGGTTACGAGATCCTCGGCCGGCTCGGCACCGGCGGCCAGGGCGTGGTCTACCTCGGCCGCCCCGCCGGCGCGGACCCGGGCGCGGACCCCGGCGCGCCGTCGCGCGTCGCCGTGAAGCTGCTGCACGCCCAGCTGCTCGGCAACGACGCCGCGCGCGCCCGGTTCGTCCGCGAGCTGGCGCTGCTGCGGCGGGTCGCCGGGTTCTGCACCGCGCAGATGCTCGCCGCCGACATGGACGGCGACCGCCCGTACATCGTCAGCGAGTACGTGCCGGGCCGTTCGCTGCGCGAGCTCGTGCAGGAGCAGGGCCCGCGCACCGGCGCCGGCCTGGACCGGCTGGCCATCGGGACGGTCACCGCGCTCACCGCGATCCACCGCGCGGGCGTGGTGCACCGCGACTTCAAGCCGCAGAACGTGCTGATGGGCCTGGACGGCCCGCGCGTGATCGACTTCGGCATCGCCCGCGCGTTCGACGCCGGCGCCACGCTGACCAGCCAGGTCGTCGGCACGCCCGCCTACATGGCGCCCGAGCAGTTCGCCGGCCGGGTGTCGCCGGCCACCGACCTGTTCGCCTGGGCGGCCACGCTGCTGTTCGCCGCCACCGGCCGCGACCCGTTC
Organism: Actinomadura napierensis; assembly: GCF_039529375.1. NCBI lineage: Bacteria > Bacillati > Actinomycetota > Actinomycetes > Streptosporangiales > Thermomonosporaceae > Actinomadura > Actinomadura napierensis. The sequence goes on along the minus strand of NZ_BAAAMR010000066.1, from coordinate 20,806 downwards.
GCGGGCGGCGCGCTGCCCGCCGTGATGTACCGGATCATGCACGAGACGCCCGACCTCGGCGCGCTGCCGGGCCCGATCGCCGAGATCGCCGCGGCCTGCCTCGCCAAGGACCCGAAGGCCCGCCCCACCTCCGAGGACGTGCTGCTCCGCCTGCTCGGCGACCGCGCGCACCCGCCGCACCCGCGCCTCGACCTGCCCGCCGGGCCGCCCACCGGGGCGCTCTCCGAACCCCCGACCGCCACCTGGACCACCCCCGCCGGCGGATTCGCCCCCGCCGCCACGGGATCACCGCCCGCCGTGCAGCACGGCCCCGGCACACCGCCCGGCCTCGCGCCGAATGGCTTCCTTCCGTCAGATGGACCTGCCGGGGGAGCGGTGTCCGGGATGCCGGGCACATCGGCCGCGCCGACCGCCGAAGCGCCCCCTGGCACGGGGAATGATCAGGCCGCCGACCCCGTGACCAGGACCGCCTACGAGCCCGGCCGTACCGGCGGCTCCTGGAGCGGGACCACGCGTGGACGCGGTCGCGTCGGCGCGGGCGGAGGCGGCCCGGTGCCGGAGTCGCCGTGGGCGGGGGCGGCGTACCCGGGTCCGGCGGCGGGGAACGCGGCGGCGATCGCCGGCAGGCAGGGGGCGGGCACGCTCCCGGCTCCGGCCGGGGCTCCGGCCGGACCGGTGCGGACGTACCGGCGGCTGCGGCGGGGCCCGGGCGTCGTCACCGGGCTGCTGCTGGCGGCGCTGCTCGCCGTGCTGGACGTCGCCGCCCTCGCGATCCTGATCGCCCGTCCGGCGCTCAGCGCCGGGCACCGCGGCGGGCTGCTGCCCGTGGTCGCCGCCTCGTTCGCGCTGGTGGCGATCGTCACGCTGGTCGCGGTGATCCTCGCGTGGCGGGGCAGCCGGGCGGCGGCGTGGACGGTGCTGGCGGCGCGGGTCGTCCGCATCGCGATGTGGGTGGCGTGGGGCGCACTGGTCAGCGTGCAGCCGTCCGCACTCGCCGGGCACGCGGCCCTCACCGCCCTGGTGGTGCTCCTGCTCGCCCAGGGGCTGTGGGCCTCGTGATCACCGGCGTTCCGACCACTCCCTGAGGTCGCGGCGCTCGATCGCGGCGGCCATCAGGTCGGGGAACGCGTCGGGGGTGCAGGCGAACGCGGGGACGCCGAGCGCCGCCAGCGCCGCCGCGTTGTCGTGGTCGTAGCCCGGCGCGCCGTCGTCCGACAGCGCCAGCAGCACCACGACCTGCACGCCCGCCGCCGTCAGCGCCGCGACGCGCTGCAGCATCTCGTCCCGGACGCCGCCCTCGTACAGGTCGCTGATCAGCACGAGGATCGTTTCGCCCGGCCGGGTGACCAGGCCCTGGCAGTACGCGATGGCGCGGTTGATGTCGGTGCCGCCGCCGAGCCGGGTGCCGAACAGCACCTCCACCGGGTCGTGGAGCTGGTCGGTGAGGTCGACGACGGCGGTGTCGAACACCACCAGCGACGTCCGCAGCGACCGCATCGAGGCCAGCACGGCGCCGAACACTCCGGCGTACACCACCGACGCCGCCATCGAGCCGCTCTGGTCGACGGCGAGCACCACGTCCCGCTGCACGGCCTGCCGGCGCCGCCCGTACCCGATCATCCGCTCCGGCACGAGCGAGCCGTGCTCGGGCAGGTAGTGCCGCAGGTTGGCGCGGATCGTCCGGTCCCAGTCGACGTCCGCGAGCCGCTTGGGCCGCAGCACCCGCGCGGACCGGTCGAGGGCGCCGCCGACCGCCGAGCGGGTGCGCTCGGCGAGCCGCCGCTCCAGCTCGGCGACGACCTTGCGGACCACGGCGCGCGCCGACTCCCGGGCCTTGTCCGGCATGACCTTGTTCAGCGACAGCAGCGTCCCGACCAGGTGGACGTCCGGTTCGACGGCCTCGAGCATCTCCGGCTCCAGCAGCAGCCGGGTGAGGTCGAGCCGCTCGATCGCGTCCTTCTGCATCACCTGGACGACCGTGGACGGGAAGTAGGCGCGGATGTCGCCGAGCCAGCGGGCGACCGACGGCGCGGAGTCGCCGAGCCCGGCGCCGCGGCGGCCCGGGCGCGGCCGGTCCCCGGCGGCGTCCCCGGCCCCGTAGAGCTTCTCCAGCGCCGCGTCCATCTGGGCGTCGTCGCCGGCCAGGCCCACGCCGGTGCCGTCGGCGCGCTCGCCGCCGAGCACCAGCCGCCAGCGCCGCATCCGCTCCCGGTCGCCGTCCGCGGCGCCCTCGCCTGGAGCGCCTTCGTTCGCGGTCTCGTCGTTCACGGGGCCTCCCAGCCGAGGACGCGCAGGGCGGTGGCGACCGCGGGTGCCGCGCGCTTGTCGTCCACGTCGCCGCCGGAGGGGCGCGCCGGCCCCGGGTCCGCGCCGGAGCGGCGGACCCGCTCGCCGATCGCGCGCCGCTCGGCGGCGGCGTACGCGCCGAAGGTGCGGCGCAGCAGCGGCAGGACGCCGGTGAACGCGTCGTCGGGCAGTCCGGAGACCCAGCCGTCGACCAGCCGGAGCAGCTCCTCGTCGTGCACGAGGACGAGCCCGCCGCCGGACAGGAACCCCTCGACCCACGCGGCGGCGCGGGCCGGCGCGGCGCCCACCGACACGGCGCGGGCCATCCGGGCGGGGACGTCGTGCAGTCGGTCCGCGTCGAGCAGCAGCCGGGTGACGCGGCCTTCGAGCAGGCCGTGCAGGGTCTCCGGCCGGGCGATCAGGTTCTCCAGCGCGGCGCGCCAGCGGTCCAGGTGGCCGTCGTCGGCGAGCAGGGCGAGGGCGCCGTGGACGGTGTCGACGTGGCCGAGGAAGTCGCGGGCGGCGTCGTCGTCCAGCCCCGACACGGCGGGCGGCAGGCCGACGCAGACCCGGACGACCAGCCCGTCCACGACGGTGCGCAGCGGCCCGGTCGCGGTGCCGCGCACGTCCCCGTAGCGCAGCGCGCGCACGAGCGCGGGCAGCGCCGCCATCAGGTGCGCGACGTCGGTGTCGAGGGCGGCCCGGTCGGCGAGGGCCCGCATCACGGTGGGCAGCGCGTCGCCGAGGTCGGCGAGCAGGCAGCGTTCCGCGACCGAGGTCAGCTCCGGCAGCGCTTCGGCCTGCGCCGCCATCGCCTCCGCGCGGGCGGTGGTCGCGTCCCGCACGGTCGTGCCCCACGCGCTCGCCTCGATCAGCTCGACGTCGAACTCGGGCCGCCACGCCAGCGTCCACGTCTCCCGGAACGTCCCCTTCGACCTACTTTCGGCTGGGACGCCCCAGTCGACGTCCAGCAGCCGCAGCCGGTGCAGCAGCCGGCTGCGCTCCAGGTCGGTCGGCTTGCGCAGGTCGAGGTCCTGCTCCTTGTCCAGCGCGGACGGCTTGAGCCGCAGCCGCCGCTGCTCGGCCTGCAGGTCGCGCTGGAGCGGCACCATGGGCGTCCGGTCGGGGACGGCGCCGAGCCGCTCCCCGACGACCATCCGCTTCTGGATCAGCTCGACGGGCAGTTCGGCGCCCTCGCACAGCACCGCGCGGGTCGCCTCGGTGACCTCGTCCAGCCCGGCCAGGGGGCGGCCGCGCAGCGCGGCGAGCGTCTCGGCCAGCCGGACGGCCTCGATCACGTGCGCGGACGAGACGTGCAGGTCCTCCTCGCGCAGCACCCGCGCGGCCGCGGTGAGCCACCGCTCGATCGGCCGGTCCGGCGCCGCGAACAGGTGGTGGTACCAGCCGGGGGAGCGGACGCCCGCGCCGTAGCCGGAGCGGCCCGCCAGCCGCCCGTGCGTCCACGGCACCCACGTCATCGCGATCTTCGTCTTCGGCAGCCCGCGCAGCGTCCGGTCGTCGTGCGTCGCGGGCACCTTCGCCGTCAGCGCCGGCACGTGCCAGGCGCCGCAGACGACCGCGACCCGCTCGAACCCCTCCTTGAGTGTGCGGCGCACCGTCCGGCGCATGTGCGCCTCGCGCTGCTCCTCGCGCGGCTCGGCGCGCGAGGGCTCGACGGCCTCGCGCAGCTCCGCCATCGCCTCGGCGATCGCCGGGAACGGCGACGGGCCCTCGTGCCGGTGCTCGACGACGTCGTCCCACCAGCGTTCGGCGTCGTCGTAACCGGCGGCCTTCGCCAGCGTCCCGAGCGGATCGAGCCGCACGTCCTGCTCCGGCCGCTCGTCTTCGTCCGGCTCCGGCCGCTCGCTCTCGTCCCGCTCCACCGGGACGAGCTGGTTCGCGGCGGGAAGGTCGCAGAACCGGACGGCCGCGCCCGCCGCCAGCCCGTACCGGATCGCCTGCCATTCCGGGCTGAACTCCGCGAACGGCCAGAACGCGGCCTTGCGGTCGTCCTTGTCCGCCGCCCCGCCGGACGGCCCGGCGGGGGAGTAGGCCAGCAGCGCGACCGGCGGCACCATGCCGGGGTCGCCGGCCAGCTCCACGATCGCGTCGGCCTCCGGTGGGCCCTCGATCAGCACCGCGTCCGGTCCGAACTCCTCCAGCGCGCCGCGCAGCGCCCGCGCGGAACCCGGCCCGTGATGGCGGATCCCGAAGACCTCGACCCGTCCGGCCGTCAAGACACCTCCCGGCAGGCGCGGTAGAAGTCCCGCCATTCCGGCCGGTCCCGCACGACGGCCTCCAGGTACTCCTGCCACACGACCCGGTCCGACACCGGGTCCTGGACGACCGCCCCGACGATGCCGCCCGCCACGTCCGCCGCGCGCAGCACCCCGTCGCCGAAGTGCGCCGCGAGCGCCAGCCCGCTGGTGATCACCGAGATGGCCTCGGCGGTGCCGAGCGTCGCGCTCGGCGACTTCAGCTTGGTGCGGCCGTCGGAGGTCAGCCCCGAGCGCAGCTCCCGGAACACGGTGACGACCCGGCGGATCTCCTCCAGCCCGGCCGGGGCCTGCGGCAGCTCCAGCGACGCGCCGATCCGGTCGACGCGGCGCGCGACGATGTCGACCTCGTCCTCGACGGTGTCGGGCAGCGGCAGCACCACCGTGTTGAACCGCCGGCGCAGCGCGCTGGACAGCTCGTTCACGCCCCGGTCGCGGTCGTTGGCGGTCGCGATGACCGTGAACCCCTTGCGCGCCTGCACCTCGGTGCTCAGCTCGGGGACCGGCAGCGTCTTCTCCGACAGCACCGTGATCAGGGCGTCCTGGACGTCGGACGGCATCCGGGTCAGCTCCTCGATCCGCGCCACCGAGCCGAGCCGCATCGCCCGCATCAGCGGGCTCTCCACCAGCGCCTTCTCCGACGGGCCCTCCGCCAGCAGCCGCGCGTAGTTCCAGCCGTAGCGGATCGCCTCCTCCGCCGTCCCGGCCGTCCCCTGCACCAGCAGCGTCGAGTCGCCGCTGATCGCCGCGGCGAGATGCTCCGCCACCCACGTCTTCGCGGTGCCGGGCACGCCGAGCAGCAGCAGCGCCCGGTCGGTCGCGAGCGTCGCCACCGCGACCTCCATCAGCCGCCGCCGGCCCACGTACTTCGGCGTGATCACCGTGCCGCCGGGCAGCTCGCCGCCGAGCAGGTAGGTCGTCACGGCCCACGGCGACAGCCGCCAGCCGGGCGGCCGGGGCCGGTCGTCGTGCTCGGCCAGCCGCGCCAGCTCGCCGGCGTACTCCTGCTCGGCGTGCGGGCGCAGCACCCCGGCGGGCACGGGATCTCCGGTCACGGGTTCGGTCACGGGGCGAGCTCCTTCAGCATCTCTTCGCGGAAGCGCAGGGTGGCGATCAGGGCGGTCACGGCGCGCGGGACGGGCCGTTCGGGCTCGTCGGGCGGGCGCCGCGCGGTGAGCTCCTCCAGCCGGGACGCGGCGGGCGGGTCGAGCCGCTGCTCGGCGAGCCGGCACAACTGGGTGAGGGCGTGCTCGTCGCGGCGCCCGCCGAGCGCGCCGGTCTGCCCGGCGGACGCGGCGAGCGTGGCGACCACGGCGGCGGCGAGGTCGCCGGCCCAGGGCCCGGGCACCCGCTCCAGGACGAGCAGCATGTCGGACCGGCCCTCCACCCAGCGGATCAGGCCGGCCGCGGCGGCGTCCCGCTCCTCCGCCGGCAGGACGGCCAGCAGGTCGGCGAGCGCGCCCGGCTCGTCCACCATGACACCGCCTTTCAGCAGCGCCCGCGCCCACGCGGTGTCGTGCTGCTTCAGCGCGGCCCGCGCCCATCCGATGTGCACGTCCCGCGCGTCGCCGTCCTGGTCGTCCCGGCCGGGCCGCCCCTCGGACGCCCCGGAGGCCGCCCCGATGGGCAGGCACACGATCTCCATCGGCGGCAGCCCGAACAGGTCGGTCCAGGTGCCGAGCGGGGTGCGGGCGAGGATCTCGCGCAGCCACGCCGCCCGCGTGCCCACCGGGCCGCCCCCGCCACCGGGCGCGAACGACCCGCTGGGATGGAACGGGACGCCGTCGCGCGCCAGCTCCTCGTCGTGCGCGCCCGGCGGCTCCACCATGACCCACGTCTGCTCGCGGCCCCGCACGGTGCGGACCCGCGGGACGAGGCAGGCGCGGGCGCGCGCGGCCATCCGCCGCCCGTACGCCGAGCCGGGCAGCCGCGCGAGCAGGTCGGCGGCGAGCTGCCGGACGTCCTTGCCGCGGTCCTCCAGCGCCGCCTCCAGGAACTCCTCGTCGCCGGGCGACAGCCCCGCCCGGAACGTCGCCAGGAACGCGGCGCGGTCGGGCGCCGGCTCCTGCGCCCAGGTCTCCCGCAGGGCCTCGCGGGCGGCGGCGGGGTCGGTGCCGCGCAGCCCGGTCAGGTACGCGGCCCGCTGGTTGCGGGTCCCGGTCCGCCACACCTCGGCGCCGCCGCCCGGATCGTCGCCCGCGCCGACCAGGTAGGCCCAGTCGGTGTTGCGCAGGGCCAGCCACACGCCGCGCCGCCCGGCCGCCCGGGTGATCGACGGGCGCAGGATCCGGTCGCCGCGGCCCCGCTCAAGCAGTTCGGGCAGCAGCCGCGGCGGCACCCGGACGCGGCGCGCCGCCGCCGCGTCCAGCCACTCCGGCAGCACCTGGATGTGCTCGCCGCGCAGGATCATCCCGAGCCGGGCGGCCGCCGCCGGCGGGACGACCGGTGCGTCCTCGGCGGGCGCCGGGGCGATCGGTTCGGGGGCGCCGTGCCCGGGGAGGCGGCCCGCCCGCCGCGCGACGGTCAGCAGGGCCGCCTGGTCCAGCAGCCGGCCCGCCTTGTCGCCGTCCCGGGCGCCCGGCGCCTCGGGCAGGACGGGCGGGTCGCGGCGCTCGGTGCCGAGGAGCGCGGCGGTGACGTGCTCGTTCCAGCCGCTCACAGCAGCACGCCTCCCTCATCCGCCTGCCAGGCGGCCAAGGGGCGCAGCCCCTCGGGAGTCCATTCTCCGGCGAACGTGACGGGCCCGCCGCCCGACACCGCCAGCAGCCGCCACGGGTCCGCCATCCGCAACGGCAGCGAATCGCCCGCCTCGTCGACCACGTGCAGCCCGTTCCCCTGTGTGCGCGCGAGACGCACGTCTTCCAGCGTCGCGGGCCAGCGGTCCAGCCAGGGGTCGTTCGCCAGCGCGGCGGCGTGCTCGTCCAGGAACCCGGCGACGGACGTCCCGGCGGGCGCCGCCGGAACGGCCGGGCCGTGGCGTTCGGCGACCAGCGCCCGCAGCGGCTGGGCGCCCGGATAGAAGGCCAGCTCCGCGTCCACCTCGGTGCCCACGACCAGCGACGCGTCGAGCGGGGCGCCCGGTGCGGCGAACGACAGCACCAGCGCGGGCCGCCCCGTCTCCCGCCCCCGCAGCCACACCCGGCGCGTGGTGAGCTGGTCCTGCGCGGTGTCGCGCGACCCGGTCACGCACCAGCGGTCGCGGACGCGCTCGCCGTCGCGCACCACCTCGTCCTGCGGGACGGTGAACCCGACCCGGGAGCGGACGGTGTCGCGCAGCCCGGCGGGCAGCGCGTCACGCCGCTCGTAGGCGCGGACGAGCAGCCGCAGCAGCGCGTACTCCTCCAGCAGCCGGTCGGGCCAACCCGGCTGCCGGGGGATCGCGGCGAGCGCCCTGACCTGCCCCGACAGCGCACCGGCCTGGGCGTCGACGAGCCGCCGCGCGGCGTCGTCCCACAGCCCGTAGGGCGCCTTCTCCGCCTGCGCGAGCCCGTGCGCCACCTGGTCGCGCAGCCACTGGTCGAGTTCGGCGAGGCCGTCCTCGACCCGCCGCTCGCGCCGCTCCACCGTCTTCGGGTCGCGCGCCTTCGCCGCCGTGCGCTCCTGCGCCCTCCCGGCCCGTTCGCGGCGCTGCTCGACCCACTCGGCCGCCCAGCCGGGACGCGCGCCGGACGCGACCGTCCCGTCCGACCACAGCAGCAGCAGGCCGAGGACGTGCTTGCACGGGATCTTGCGGCTCGGGCACGAGCAGCGGAACGCCGGCCCGGCCAGGTCGGCGCACGCCCGGTAGACGCTCGCGCCGCTGCCCTGGCACTCGCCCCAGACCGCCTCGTCGTCGCAGCCCGTCCCGCCCCACCGGGCCGGCCGGGCGACGCCCTCGGCCGCCTTCGCGGCCGCCGCGTCCGGCGCCAGCCCGGCGACCCGCCCCCGATCCCATCGACCGCTCACACCACGAAACTATCCGCCCCGTCCGACAATCCCCGCGTGACGTTCCTGCGCCGCGGCGGGGTCACCGTCCGCCGAGTGCGGGGAGGTGGACGGAGACGTCGGGGAACAGGAGCGCGCCGCCGGCGAGGAGGGCGACGAGCGCGGTGGCGCCGAACAGGGTGACCCAGGCCAGGCCGGGCACGCCGGTGAGGTGCGCGAGCTGGTCGGCGTCGGAGCTCGGCGCCATGTGCCGGGTGCGCATCCGCTGCAGCTCGACCACCGGACGGGTGGCGGCGAGCAGCAGGAACCAGGCGGCCAGGTAGGCGAACCCGGCCTGCACCTCGGCGCCGCCGAACCACGACACCAGGAAGACGACCGCGCCGGTGGCGACCACCGACAGCGCGCCGTAGGCGTTGCGGATCATCACCAGCATCGCGGCGAGCAGCGCGAGGGTGAACCAGAGCATCAGCGTGATGCGGCCGTCGGCCAGCAGCAGCGCGAAGAACAGGCCGAGCAGCGGCGGCGTCACGTACCCGGCCATCGCGGTGAAGATCATGCCGGGGCCGTGCGGCTTGCCGCGCGAGACCGTGACGCCCGAGGTGTCGGAGTGCAGCTTGATGCCGTCCAGCTTGCGGCCGGTGACCAGCGCGACCAGCGCGTGCCCGCCCTCGTGCGCGATCGTGACGGTGTTGCGGGCCACCCGCCAGCTGGGCCCGTGCAGCACCGCGGCCAGCGCGACGGCGCCGACGAGGACGACCAGCCACCACGGGGGATCCGGCTGCGTTCCCGTCACCCGGTTCCACAGGTCGCCGATGCTTGCGTGTTCCACGTCCACCTCGGGGGTCGTCGTCGGGGAGATGCCCAACATTAGGACGTCACGGATAACGTTCGCGTTCGGTTCGGGGTGCGGCGATGCCCGCCGGAGGTGACATTGGACGATCTGTCCATAACGGGGCGAGGATCACTATCGCGATTCGGCGGGTCGGATGTGACGAATCCCATTACGGTGTGACCCGCACAGTCGTTATGGTGCCCATCGCGCCGAGGTTCCCAGGCTCTTCCGGCGCGGGGCCCCCGCCCGCCGGCGCCGTCGGCGGCGCGGCGGGGACGGCGCCGGCCGCAAGGTGCCACCGCGAGTTCCGGAGCGGGTGGCCCCGGCGACGAGAGGTGACGGGGATTGAGCGGGGATCGATCCCCCGCGCGGGACGCGGGCCCGCGCGGGTTTCTCAGGCATTTCCGGCGCGACCGGTTCACCGGCCAGCTGGCGATCGGCCTCGCCGGCGTGCTCTGCGTGAGCGCGCTCGTCTACGGGGTCGGGACGGCGAGCGCCAAGTACCGGCTCGCCGACGTCGGCGCCTGGCTGAACGCGAGCGCCAAGGGCCTGGTCGTGCACGCCAACGGGCTGGCCGGCAAGGTCGACGGGAAGGCGGCCGTCGTGCCGCAGATGCGCGGCCACCACATCAAGGTCGTCCAGGACGGCACGACGGTGCTGCTGGTCGACACCGACACCGGCGTGGTCAGCCGGATCGACCCGTCCCAGCTGAAGATCACCACGAGCCGGGCCGCGGGCGGCGCCGGCCTGCAGGTCCTCGCCGGCTCCGGCACCGCGTACACCATCGACTCCGTCAAGGGCCTCGTCCAGCGGATCGACCCGGTGAGCCTCGCGCCGATCGGGCCGTCCGCGACGCTCACCGCGCCGCTCGGCCAGGCCGGCATCGACGGCGAGGGGAGCCTGTGGGTGCCGGTCCCGCAGAACGGGCAGGTCGTCCCGGTCCGGAACGGCCGCCCGGCGGCGCCCGTGACCGCCGGGCGCGCCGGCGACCGCCTCGCCCTCACGGTCGCCGCCGGGACGCCCGTCATCGTCGACAGCACCACCGCCGCCGCGCTCGTCGTCCGGCCCGAGGGCGTCCAGCGCGTCACCCTGCCCGCACAGGTGTCGCAGGCCGCGGACGGCGTCCGGGTCCCGCCGGTCGCCGACGGCCAGATCGTCCCGATGCTCGGCGTGGGCGGCTCGCTGTACCTGCTCGACACCGGCGCCGGACGGGTCGAGTCCGTCGCGCTGCGCGTCCCGCACCACGCCTTCGAGGCGCCGCACGTGCTCGGCCCCCGCGTCTACCTGCCCGACCGGACGGCCGGGCGGCTGCTGGTGTTCAACACCGACAAGGGCGCCTGGGAGGCGCCGATCACCGCGTCTCGGCCCGGCGGCACGATCGAGGTCATCACCCGCGACCACATGCTCTGGGTGAACGACCCCGACGGCTCCACCGCGCTCGCCCTCGACCCGAACGGCGCGATCCGGCACGTCCAGAAGTACGCCGACCACGTGCCGGGCGGCAACCGCCGCCCCATCCCCGTCCGCGCCGACCCCGGCAACGGCAACGGCAACCGGAACGGCGGCGGCCCCGGCCACGGCGGCGACGATCCCGTCCCGCCGCCCGGGCAGCCCCCGCGGCCGCCCGCGAAACAGGACCCGACCGCGCCCGACCCGCCGACGCCCATCGCGTCCGGCGACAACGGCTCGATCAAGGTGCGGTTCACGCCCGCCGTCCAGCCGCAGGGCGTCTACCCGGTCGGCCGCTTCGTCCTGCTGGGCGCCGACGACCAGCCCGTCAAGGGTGCGACGCCCGCGCAGTTCCCCGGCACCGCGCAGAGCGGCACATTCACGGTCGACGGCCTCAAGTGCGACGGCACCACGCACCGCTTCAAGGTGGCGGCCGAGTACAAGGGCAAGAACCGCAGGACTGCGTACAGCTCGTCCGGCGTCGTCGGCGCCACCGCCTGCACCGCCCCCGGCCCGCCCACCGCGCTCAGTGCCACCGGCGTCAACCACGGCGCCCAGCTGACCTGGGCCAAGGCCGCCGGCTACGACGTCACCTACGTGATCGAGTCCCCGGCCGGGACCGCCAGCACGACGGGCACCTCGAAGACCATCACGGGCCTCACCAACAACACGACGTCGCAGATCACGGTGACGTCCCACAACGGGGCGGGCGACTCCACACCGGTGAGCACCACGGTGAACCTGGCCTATCCCACGAAGCAGATCAAGAACCAGAACAACGGGCAGACCAACACGATCATTCGTCCGGGGCCGAGCGCCTCCGGAGAGAACGGGAAGATCCCGAAAGACGTGTACATCACGATGACGGTGGTGTGTCAGGCGAAGGGCGACTCGTTCCACGACCCGGAGAGCAACACCACGAGCAGTGTCTGGGATCAGGTCCAGACGCAGTACGGCAACGGTTATCTCAGTGACACGCTCGTGGCCACCAGCAAGGGCGCCTATCCCGCGAGCGGGCTCTATGAATGCGAGTAGCGATCGGCGACCGGCAGTGTCGACAGGCGCACGGGGGTGTGAGCCATGACCGAGAACGGCGGGGCGGATCCTGAGGCGCTTGCGGGGCGGTTCTCGCAGATGTTCGCGGCGCTGGGGCAGAACATCGAGCGGGTCGTCCGGGGCAAGCGGGAGAAGGTGGAGCTGGCGCTGGTCTGCCTGCTGGCGGAGGGGCACCTGCTCGTCGAGGACGTGCCGGGCGTCGGCAAGACGACCCTGGCGCGGGCGCTGTCGGCGTCGGTGGAGGCGCAGTGGGCGCGCATCCAGTTCACCCCCGACCTGCTGCCGAGCGACATCACCGGGGTGTCGATCTACAACCAGGGGACGAACGGGTTCGAGTTCCACGCCGGGCCGATCTTCGTGAACCTGGCGGTCGCCGACGAGATCAACCGGGGGTCGCCGAAGACGCAGTCGGCGCTGCTGGAGGTCATGGAGGAGCGGCGGGTGACGGTGGAGGGGACGCCGCATCCGGTGCCGCGCCCGTTCATGGTGATCGCGACGCAGAACCCGGTCGACATGGACGGCACGTACCCGCTGCCGGAGGCGCAGCTCGACCGGTTCCTGATGCGCATCTCGATGGGGTACCCCGACCACGAGGCGGAGGTGGCGCTGCTGGCGGGCGCGCCGACCGGCGCGATGCTGGACCGGCTGCCGCCGGTGATGGGCCGCGAGGACCTCGCCCGCATGATCGACTTCGCGCAGCGGCTGCACGTCGCGCCGCCGCTGTACGACTACGTGGTGCGGGTGGTGGCGGCGACGCGCGACCATCCCGACCTGCGGCTCGGTGCGAGCCCGCGGGCGAGCGTGGCGCTGCTGCGCGCGGCGCGGGTGCGGGCGGCGGCGGCCGGCCGGTCCTACATCGTCCCGGAGGACGTGAAGGTCCTGGCTGCGCCGGTGATCGCGCACCGGCTGATCGTGACGCCGGAGGCGGAGCTGCGCGGGCGCACCGGCTCCGAGGTGGTCGGGGAGGTCCTGGCGAATGTGCCGACACCGCAGGCCGCAGGGGTCTGAGGTGCTGACGCCGCTCGGATGGGGGACGGCGGCCGTGTCGGCGGTGCTGTACGCGGCGGGCTGGTGGCTCGGCTACCCGGAGCCGGCGATGCTGGCGGTCGCGGGGTTCGCGGCGGTGGCGGCGGCGGTGCTGTGGACGCTGCCGGGCCCGAAGCTGACGGTCCGCCGGGACATCGCGCCGGTGCGGGTCGCGCGCGGCGATCCGGCGGTGGGCGTCCTGCACGTGACGAACGAGGGGCGCGCCGTCCGCGGGCTCAGCGCGCGGGACGCGGCGGGTCGGACGGACGTGGCCGTGGACGTCCCGAGGCTCCGCGCGGGCGGCACCCGCAGCGTGACCTACCGGCTGCCGACCGGGCGGCGCGGGGAGATCCCGGTGGGACCGCTGCGGCTGGTCCGGGCGGACCCGCTGCGGCTGGCGCGCCGGGTGCGCGAGTACGGGACGCCGCGCACGCTGCTGGTGCGGCCGCGGACGGTGCCGCTCGCCCCGCTGCCGTCCGGCCGCGCGCACCATCTGGAGGGCCCGACCAGCGACCGGTCCCCGGCGGGGACGGCGACGTTCCACGCGCTGCGCGAGTACGTGATCGGCGACGAGCTGCGGCACGTCCACTGGAAGTCGTCGGCGCGGACGGGGACGCTGATGGTTCGGCAGCTCGTGGACGCGAGCCTCCCGGTGACGACGGTGGTGCTGGACGCGCGGCCGGAGTCGTGGCCGGAGCCCGACGACTTCGAGCTGGCGGTGGACGCGGCGGCGTCGGTGGCGGCGGGCGCCGCGTCGGCGACCTTCCCGGTGCGGGTGCTGACCGGGGCGGGGCCGGTGGCGGACACCCGCGGCGGGCCGGGCGACGCCGAGGCGCTGCTGGACCGGCTCACCGCCGTGGCGACCGAGCCGGGCCCGCGGTCGGCGGTGGACGTGGCCCGCCGCGTCCCGGCGGGCGGGGCGCTGGTCGTGATCACGCGGGACGCCGCCGACCTGGGCCGGGTCGCGTCGGTGCGGAGCCGGTTCGACCGGGTCGTGGTGCTGCGGGTGCGGCCGGAGCGGTCCGCGCCGGCGCCGGCCGGCGTGCACGTGGTCGACGTCGGCGACCTGGACGGCCTCGCGGAGGCGTGGCGGCGGATCGGGAGCGCCCGGTGACCCGGTACGCCTCGCTCGTGGTGACGGCGTGCCTGTGCGCCGTCTCTGGGCTGGCGTTCCAGCGGGTCTTCGGGCTCGGGCCGGTGCTGCCGGTCGCGATGGTCGCCACCGCCGTCCCGACGGTGCTCTCGGGCCTGCTGTCAGGACCGCGCAAAGGCGGGCGTCCGTGGCCGCTGTGGCTCTCCCTGGTGCTGACCGTGGTCGCGTGGGCGGGCACGGCGGCGGTGACCGTCCTACGACCGGCGCTGGGCGACGGGACGTTCCCGCAGGCGCTGCGGGAGGGCGTGCTCGGCTCGTGGAAGTCGATCCTCACCACGCTGCTGCCCGCCCCGGCGAAGCCCGAGTACCTCCTTTTGGTCCACGCGCTGGTGTGGCTGGCGGCGTTCGCGTCCGCCGAGCTCGCGCTGCGGACGCCGCTGCGCGCGCTGCCGGCCGTCCCGCCGCTCGGCGTGTGGGCGGCCGCGCTGCTGCTCGGCGTGGACGGCCCCGGCTCGAACCTGCCGCTCGCCGCCGTCACCGTCGTGCTGGTCGCGGTGCTGGTCCTCGTCCGCGCGGACGGGCCCGCTTCCGGCCCGGTCTGGCGGCCGCTGCTGGCCGGGCTGCCCGCCGCCGCCGTCCTCGGCGCGCTCGCGCTGGCGCTCGGCCCCGTCGTGCCGGTCAGCGCCGACCCGTACGACCCGCGCGAGCAGGTGCAGGCGCCGCCGCCCCAGCAGCGCGACAGCGTCAGCCCGCTCGACCGCGTCGGCGGCTGGCTGCTTAGCCCCGACCAGGTCATGTTCACCGTGCGGTCGAAGCGGACCGAGATCGAGCGGCTCGCCGTCCTCGACGCCTTCGACGGCGTGACCTGGACGTCCACCGCCCGGTTCGTCCCGACCGGGAGCCGGGTGCCCGAAGGGCCGAAGCCGCGCAGGAAGCACGAGGTCGCGCAGCGCGTCACCATCGGCGCGCTGCCGGGCGTGTACGTCCCCGCGCCGGACCGCCCCCGCGAGGTGGACGGCCTCGGCGTCGTCGCCGACCCTGCCGGCGGCGCGCTCGCCGCCGCGGAACCGCTGCGGCCGGGGCAGACCTACACGGTCACCTCCGAAGTCCCCGAGTGGTCGGCGGACGACCTGGCCGGCGCGGGCGTCGCCGACGACGCCGAGGCCCGGGCCGACCGGCGGCTGCCGTGGGGGCCGGGCGCGACGAGGCCGCCCGTCCAGCTCGCCGAGTTCCGCGGGTTCGCGCAGGCCGCGACGCAGGGCGCGGCATCGCCGATCCAGAAGGCCGCGATGCTCGCCGAGTACCTCAAGCGGTACGCCAAGTACGACGTGACCGCTCCGCCCGGGCACAGCTACCGGCAGCTCGACTACTTCCTCGGCGAGGGCAGGCGCGGCACGCCCGAGCACTTCGCCACCGCCTACGCGCTGCTCGCCCGCACGCTCGGGCTCCCGTCCCGCGTCGTCGTCGGCTTCGACGGAGGGAACCGCGCTGGCAACACCGTCCAGTACCGGTCCGGGGACGTGATGGTGTGGCCGGAGGTCAAGTTCGCCGGGCTCGGCTGGATCCGGTTCAACCCGCTGCCCGACAGCGCGCGCCGCTCCAAGAGCAACGACGCGGTCGCGGCGGGAGAGACGGAGAAGAAGCTCGAGCAGGCGCAGAAGAACGCCGCCTCGCAGACGCGCGGCTCCGGGGCCGGCAAGACCCCGCGGAAGACGCCGCCGAAGCCCGCCGCCGCCCATGACGCGCCCACGCCGTGGTGGGTGCTCGCGTCGCTCGCGGGCGCCGCCCTGGTCCTGGCCTACCTGCTCGCCGTCCTGCTGGCGCCCGCGCTGCGCAGGCGGCGCCGCCGGACGGGTGAACCCGGCGACCGCATCACCGGCGCCTGGCACCAGGCGCTCGACCACCTCGCGGACGTCGGCCTGGCCACCGCCCGCACGCTGACCGCGCACGAGGTCGCCCGGTTCGGCGCGTCCGCCGTCGGCGAGGACGCCCGCGGCCACCTCGGGCCGCTCGCCGAGCTCGTCGACCGCAGCCGCTTCGCCCCTGCGCGGCCGGATCCGCGTGCCGCCGAGGAAGCCTGGCACCACACCGACCAGCTCGGACGCCTCGTCACCGCGAGGGCGGGCCGGCTGCGTCGGCTGCGCCGCCGCCTCCACCCCCGCTCGCTCCGCGACCGCCGCGCGAGCGCGAAGCGGGGAGGCTGACGGCGATCTCGCCGCCGAGCACCGCCCCCGACTCCAGGGCGAGGTCGTCGCCGCTCCAGAACCGTCCCGGATCGAACCAGTTGGGGCGGCGGCCCTTCGGCAGCAGCCCCATCGCCTGGTACGTCACCGCGACGATCTCCGCGCAGAACGCCGTCTCCAGGTCCGGGTCGCGCTCGGCCGGGCGGCGGATCGGGACCCGGCCGCGCAGCCACCGGGACGCCAGCCGCGACGTGGACGGGAACGGCGTGCCGTCCAGCCGGGCCACCGCGCGCAGCGCCGCGTCCTCCATCGCCCGCGACGGCGGCGGGTCCAGCTGCCGCAGCCAGGCCCGCTGCCCGTACCGGTCGCCCCAGGTCAGCACCGCGTCGCGCAGGTCGTGCAGCTGCGCGCCGCGCCGGTGGCCGCCCGCCCACAGGTCCGGCAGCGAACGGCCGAGCTCGGCGTGCCACATCAGCGGCGGCAGATCGTCGATGACCAGGGACATGCCGACGTGGTTCACCGGGCTGTTGGTCGTCATCTGGATGGCGCGGTCGGCGACCGTCCGGCCGCGGAACAGCCACACGTCGCCGGTGCGGGTGAGGTCGGCGGCCTGGTCCAGGGTGATGCTCGTGCCCGGCATGTCGATACCGTAGCCGCATGCGGTGGTGGAGAAGGGCCGGCCTGTGGAAGGCGCTGGGCATCGCGGGGTTCCTCGGCGTGGCGGCGACGGGGGCGGTGGTCGTGCGCTCCGAGCGGCGGCGCCGCGCCTACACGCCCGAGGAGATCCGGAGCCGGCTTCACGAGCGGCTGGACGAGACGGCAGGGGACGGGTCTTGACGGCGGTGCGGCGGGTCCGCGTGCCCGGTGCGGTCGACCTGGAACTCGCGTGGGAGGCCGTGTCCGGGGCGCTCGCGCCGACGCCGGTCGTGGCGTCCGGGCTCGCGCCCGGCGCGCTGCTGAAACTGGAGACCCTCCAGCCGACCGGGTCCTTCAAGGTGCGCGGCGGGCTCGCGGCCGTGGCGGCGCTGCCGGACGGGGAGCCGGCCGTCACCGCGAGCGCGGGCAACCACGGTCTCGGCATGGGGTACGCGGCGGCGCGGTCCGGCACGGACGTGACCGTGGTCGTGTCGACGCGCGCGTCGCAGGTGAAGGTCGACAGGATCGGCGCGTTCCCGGTGCGGCTCGTCCAGCACGGCGACACCTATGACGAGGCGGAGGCGCACGCGCTGACGCTGCCCGGCCGTTACGTCTCGCCCTACAACGACCCGGCCGTCATCGCCGGGCAGGGCACGATCGGCCGGGAGCTGGACGGGCAGGCGGACGGCCCGCTCACCGTGATCGCGCCGGTGGGCGGCGGCGGGCTGCTCGCCGGGCTCAGCCTGTGGGCGCGCGGACGCGGCGACGTGCGGATCGTCGGTGTGGAGTCGGCGGTGTCGCGCGGCGTGTCGGCGTCGGTGGAGGCCGGGCGGGTCGTCGAGGTCGAGGTCGGCGAGACGTTCGCCGACGGGCTGCCCGGCAACCTGGAGGCCGGTTGCGTGACGCCGGAGGTGATCGGCGCCGGCGCGGTGCTCACCGCCGTCACCGACGAGGAGATCCGCGCCGCGCTGCGCTGGCTGCACGCCGAGCACGGCCTGGTCGCCGAGGGCGCGGGCGCGGCGGGCGTCGCCGCGGTGCTGGCCGGGAAGGTCGAGGTCACCGGGCGTCCGGTCGTGGTGGTGTCCGGCCGCAACATCACGGTCCCGACGTACGTGGACGCCCTGGCGAACGCCTGAGATCCCGGCGGGCGAAGACCTCGTCGCCGCCCGGGCTCGGAGCCGCTACGGCGCGGTCCGCGGACTGTGGACGCACACGGGCTGCGACCACGCCACGTCCGGGGCCTTGCCCTGGCGGAGCCGCACGACCGCGCCGACCTTGAAGCAGTAGCGGGTCTTCGCCCGCAGGCCGGGCACGGTGAAGGACCGCGCGTTCGCCGGGGCCGACAGGACCGCGGCGGTCCCGGCCGGCTGCCGCCGGACGAGCAGCGGCAGCCCGCGCGCCGCCTCCGGAAGCGTCCAGGTGAGCACCGCCGTGCGGCGCCCCGGCCGGGCGCCCCGCCGGCGGGGACGGGCGGCGTTCAGCTGCGCGGCGCTCGGCGGCTGCTCCGCGCTGGCTCCCTGCTGCCCAGCCGCGGCGGGCGGCGGGCCGCTCGTCGTCTCGTTCGGGGCGGGCGGCTCGCCGCCGTCGCCTTTACCGGACAGGGCGAGCGCGCCGACGCCCAGTGCCGCGCCGCCGGCCAGCGCCACCGCCGCCGCGATGATCAGCCCGCGGCGGGGGCCGTTCTGCGGCGGTCCGGCGGGGAGGTCCTGCGGAGGCGGCGCGGGCGCGGTGTGCGGTGATGTGGGCGAGCCGTTCTGCTGCGGGTCGGTGGTCTCCCGCCCGCCGGTCGGCCACGCGGCGGCCTGGAGGGCGGGCCGGTCCTGTGGCTGCGGCGCCTGCTGCCGGCGCGCCGCGTCCGGGTGCCACGGGGAGAGCGGTGCCGGCGCGGTGGCGGACGCGGCGGGAGGCGGAGACGGCGGCGCCGGAGACTCGGCGGGCGATCCCGGGGTGGTCGGCGCCCAGTCCGGCACCGGCGGAGGGCCCGAGCGCTCCGGGAAGGACGGCCGGGACGGATGCGAGTCGGACGACGAGGAGTCCCCCAGCGGCAGCGCGGACTGCGAACCGGTCGGCTGCGGGAGGACCGACACGCCGGTGGCCGCCACGTCCGTCATCGGCAGCCCCAGCTCGCCCTGCACCTGTTGCAGCGCCTGCGCGAACTCCACCGCCGAGCCGTGGCGGTGCTCGGGCGCCTTCGCCATCGCCCGGCCGATGACCTCGGCGACCGCCGGAGGCACGTCCGGGCGCGGTATCGGCGGGGGCGGGTCGTTCAGGATGCGCAGCATCAGCGGCGCGATGCCCTCGCCGGGCGGCCCCTTGAACGCCGGGCGCCCGGCCAGCAGCTGGTACAGCGTCGAGCCGAGCGAGTAGATGTCGGCGCCGACCCCGGGCGGCCTTCCCTCCAGCACCTCCGGCGCGGCGTGGTGCGGGGTGAACGCCTGGGTGTGCGTGGCGTCGAACGAGTCGACCAGCCGGGCGATGCCGAAGTCGGCCAGCGCCGGCTCCCCGTACCGGGAGACCAGCACGTTCTGCGGCTTGACGTCGCGGTGCAGCACGTCGGTCTCGTGCGTGGCGGCGAGCGCGCCCGCCATCTTCACCCCGATCCGCAGCGTCTCGGCGACCGGCAGCGGCCCCTCCCGCGCGAGCCGGTCGGTGAGCGCGCCGTGCTCGAAGTACTCCATCGCGATGTAGGGGCGGCCGGAGCGGGCCGTCCCGGTGTCCAGCACCGTCACGATGTTCGGATGCCCCGACAGCCGTCCGGTGATCTTGCATTCGCGCTGGAAGCGGCGCATCGCGGCGTCGTCGACCGAGCTGATCGACAGCACCTTCAGCGCCACCATCCGGTCCAGCCGCTCCTGGTGCGCGCGGTAGACCACGCTGAAGCCGCCCTCGCCGACCTGCTCCAGCACGCGGTAGCCCGGGACGTCCTCGGTCATGGGCGGGGGGTCCTTCTCCTGCTCGTCCGGTGGTGTGCACCATCGCGGCGGGGGCGCGAGCGGCGGCCGGGGAGTCCCCCGGAGGCCAACAGCGTAGTACGGGGACGAATCGGGCGCGGGTGGTCTCGCGCCACCGTGCCCGCGCGCCCCCGCCCTCTCGCCGCCTCCGTACCGAAATAGCGCGACATTTCTTTTGGCCTTCCTCATCGTTGCCCCAATTCCGCTCCACCGCGCGGCGGTGCCGCCTAACCTCGGTCTTCGCGATGCGAGGAACGCCGCGCCAGGAGAAGGGGGAGCAGCCCGCCGTGACGGAGGATGTCATTGCGAGCCGGGTGCGGGAATCGCCGCCCGCGAAATCGGATTACGGAAATCTCGTCCGGATGGCGTATTTCGTTCTGCCGGGCCGCGGGAAGCGCGTCTACCGGCTGGCGATCGCCCGCCGGATCGTGGACGGCACCGCCCGCGGGCCCCGCGACCGCACCGCGCCCGGCCTCGCGCGCCGCCGCACCCGCGTGCTGCGCCGGGCGCTGCGCCCCTCCCGACGGCTGCAGATCGGCCTCGGCCCGTGGCTGCGCGCGCTGCCCGCGCGGCTGCCCGACCCGGCGCTGACCGCCGCGCTCGCCGAGCTCGACCCGCACGTCCGCGTCGCCTACGTGCTGCTGCGCATCGAGGGCCTGCCCAAGTACGCCGTCCGCGACCAGCTCCGGGAGCTGCGGGTGCGCGACCCGTGGCCGGTCATCGACGCCGCCTGCGCCGTGTCGATCCCCGTCCCGCGCCGCGCCGAGCGCTTCGACCCCGCGCACCTGCGGCCCGTCCGGACCCGCTCCGTGCTGCCGCTGGCGACCGCCGCCGTCCTCACCGCCGGGCTGGTCGCCGTGCTGGTCCACAGCGGTTCCAGCGGCCCCGGCGGCACCCGCCCCGCCGCCGTCCGCGACCTCCGGCTCGTCCTGGCGGCGCCGTCCGCCCCGGCCCGGGGGGCCCGCACCCTCGACGCCTGGCCCGCACGCGGCGACCTCACCGGCGACCGGGCGTTCCTCAACCGCGCCGCCGCCGCGTGGGCCGCCGCCAAGGGCGACCGCGAGCCCGGCGGCGGCACCGCCCAGCTCCTCTAC
>NZ_BAAAMR010000065.1:0-60825 GCF_039529375.1 Actinomadura napierensis | reverse complement strand
TCACCGGCGGCCCTGAAGCGGGCGGCGGCCGCGTCCCGGGAGCCCGCGCCGGCCCCGGAGCCCGAGCCCGACCCGGAGCTGGCCGTCGTCAGCGCCGCCGCGCGCGGCGGCCTCAACGGCCGCAGCACGCTCGGCACCCCGCACGAGGACCCGGCGCCGGCGGCCCCCGACCCGGAGAACCTGCGCACCATCGTCATCGATGTCCTCGAGCGCCGGCACGGCGACATCGCCGCGACGCTCGACGAGGTGCGCGCCGAGGGCTACGTCTGCGACGAGGCCGACATCCGCCGGATCAGCGACAACCACTGGTTCCCCTACGCGGTCTACCGGCTGCTCGCCAAGCACCACGGCGACGGCGAGCTGGTCGCCCAGGAGCTGGCCGCGCAGGGCATCTCCTACGACCAGGGCGCGCTGGACGAGCTCGTCCGCTCCTGGCGCGTCTGACCCATCGTCCTTTCCGGGACCGGTCGTCCGAAATGGCGGCCGGTCCCGTCCTTTTCCCGGTCCATTGCGGCCCGCATCCGCTTTCCCGGCCATCCCCGCCGTTCCCGTGCGACGCTGGACGCGCTTCTCATGCCGCATCAGCGATGCCGGGAGAGACCCATGAAGACGCAACTGCTCGCCGTGGCCGCCGCGGCCGCGCTCGGCGGGGCCGTCACCGGGTACCTGGCGGCCCCCTCCCCCGGGGACGCCGCCGCCCGTCCCGCCTCCGCCTCCCTCGCCACCGGAACGCTGCACGCCGCGCTGAACATGCCGGACGGCGACCGCGCCAAGGCCGCCGCGCTCGGCTACAACCTGTTCGACGTGGACCCCGACAAGGACGAGATCGCCTCCCTGCCGAAGGGGGGACGCGCGCTGCTGTGGGTCGGCAACACCACCTGCGGCGAGTTCCAGCAGAACAGCACGTCCGCGTTCGCCGACACGGTGAAGCGGTTCGCCGGCGACGACCGCGTCTACGGCTGGTACCTGTCGGACGAGCCGAACCCCGACCAGTGCCCCGGCATCGCCGGCGAGCTGCGGCAACGGGCCGACATCGTGCACCGGTACGCGCCCGGGCAGAAGGCGTTCGCGTCGCTGACGGACTGGCCGATGGCGCCGCTGAAGACGTCGGAGACCCATCTGGACCTGATCGGGCTCGACCCCTACCCGTGCAGGACGGGCGGCGGCGGATGCGACTTGAAGGCGATCGACCGGATGGTCGGGCAGGCGAGGCGCGCCGGGTTCGCCACGAAGGCGATCGTCCCGGTGTTCCAGACGTTCGGGCAGTCGTGCAGCGACGGGGAGAAGAACTGGCGGCTGCCGGACGCCGGCGAGATGACGGCGATCCTGAACCGGTGGGACCGGCTCGTCCCGCGGCCCGCGTTCGACATCAGCTACTCGTGGGGCCGGCAGGACGCCTGGGCGTGCCCGGCACTGGCGGACGCGGACGGCCGGTCCGGCAACCCCGACCTGCAGGCCGTCATGAAGAGGCACAACCTGCGCCGCACCGGCCCGGGCGTTCCCGGACGCGACCCGGCGCCCTCGCCGAGCCCCACAACGACGGGCTCCTGCCCCGCACCGGCGGGAACGAAGCCCTAGCCCTCTTCCGGCGCCGTTGGTGCCGCCGCAGGAGCGCTGCGGCGGCACCACGCGGTCAGTCGCGCAACTGCTCCTGGGACGGGTCGGTGCGCAGCCGGGCGTGCAGGCCGCCGTCCAGGTGCAGGACGTGCCCGTTCAGCTGCGCCGCCGCCGGGGACGCCAGGAACAGCGCCGCGTCCGCGACCTCCTCGGGGGAGGTCGTGCGGCCGGACGGGATGTCGGTGGCGGGCCGCACCGCCCCGACGACGCTGGCCGGGGCGATGCAGTTCGCCCGGATGCCGAGGCCGCCGAGCTCCACCGCGATCGCCCGGCTGAGCGCCTCGATGCCCGCCTTGGTGACGTCGTAGACGCTCTGGTCCTCGTGGGCGCGGGACCCGCCGGGCGACGACATGCTGACGATCGCGCCGCCGCGCCCGGCGTCCCGCCAGTACCGGACGGCGCGGACCGACAGCAGGTACACCGAGCGCAGGTTCGCCGCGACGACCGCGTCCCACACCCCCGCCTCGATGTCGGCGAAGGGGGTGCGCAGCTCGGTCATCGCGGCGTTGTTGACCAGGACGTCCAGGCCGCCGCCGGCGGCGCGCAGCCGCTCGAACACCGCGTCGGCGACGTCCTCGCGGGCCAGGTCGCCGGCCAGCACGTCCACGCCGGGCGCGCCGTCGTGGACCTTCAGCCCGTCGGCGTCCACGTCGACGGCCAGCACCCGCGCGCCGGCGCCGGCGAACCGGGCGACCAGGGCGCGGCCGATCAGCCCGGCCGCCCCCGTCACCACGACCCGCTCGCCCCGGTAGTCGAACCGTACGGCGCTCATTCGGCCTGGGCCTCCCTCACCTGCGCGACGATCTGCGTCGGGTTGACGAATATCAGGGCGATGACCAGCAGCACCGCCGACACCGCCATGTACATCACGGCCATCGCGTCGATGGCCTGCGCGGCCCGGATGCCCGGGGTGAACGCGGCGCTGTAGAGCGCGACGATGAGGGTCTGGCTGTCGGCGTCCGCGACGAGGAACGTCAGCTCGAACATCGCGACGGTCCGCACCAGCACCAGGATCCCGGCGGCCAGGATGCCGGGCAGCAGCAGCGGCACCAGCACACGCGCGAACACCTGCCCGGTGCGGGCCCCGCACATCCGCGCCGCCGACTCCACGTTGGCGTCGATCTGCTCGACGAACGGCGTCATCACCAGCACGACGAACGGCAGCGCGGGGACGAGGTTCGCCGCGATGACGCCGGTCAGCGTCCCCGCCAGGTGCACCTTGTACAGGACGGTCGCGAGCGGGATGCCGTAGGTGATCGGCGGCAGCAGCACCGGCAGGAACAGCAGGAACATCACGATCCGCTTGCCGGGGAAGTCGCGGCGCGCGAGCGCGTACGCGGCGGGGACGCCGAGCAGCAACGCGATCGCGACCACCGCGAGCGTCACCTCCAGCGTGACGCGCAGGACGTCGCCGAGGCCGAACTCCTCCCACGCGTCGGAGTACCACGCCTTGGTGAAGCCCTCGGGCAGCCATCCCCCGAACCAGCGGGTCCCGAACGAGTCGACGACCACGGAGAAGATCAGCGCGGCCAGGTTGACCAGGAAGAACGCGACGCAGATCCACACGATCCAGCTGCCGAGGCGGCCGCGCGGGCGCGCGGCGGACACGATGCTCACGATCCCTTCCCTCCCGTCGCGGGCCCGGTGTAGAGGCGGCCGCGCAGCAGCAGCGTCACCGAGATGACCAGCAATTCGAACAGGCCCATCAGCACGGCGATGGTCGAGGCCATCGAGTAGTCGTACTTCTCGAACGCCGCCTGGTAGGCGGCGATCGCCATCACCCGCGTCTCCCCGGCCGGCTGGCCGACGAGGTTCGCGGACGGGAAAACCGAGAACGCCAGCACGAACGCGAGGACGAACGTGGTGGCGAGGCCGGGCGCCAGCAGCGGCAGGACGACGCGGCGCATCCGCTGCCACGGCCCGGCGCCGAGCGTCGCGGCGGCCCGTTCCAGCGTCGGGTCGATGCCCGACATGTACGCCAGGACGAGCAGGAACGCGAACGGGAACCCGGTGATGAGCAGCGAGAACAGCACGCCCCAGTAGTTGTAGATCAGCCGGACCGGGTGGTCGACCAGCCCGATGTCGAGCAGGACCCGGTTGAACCAGCCCTTCGGGCCGAGATATCGGAGGATGCCGTCCGCCACCAGGACCGTTCCGAGCGTGACCGGCAGGACCAGCACCGCCGTCAGCAGCCGGCGGCCCCGGAACCGGCCGCGCAGCCGGTACGCGATCGGCACGGACGCGCCGACGTTGATCAGCGCGGCCGGCAGCGCGAGCCGCAGCGTCTTCCACACCGTGCTCCGCTGGTAGGAGTCCTGGAAGAACTCGCGGTAGTTCGCGAGCGCGCCGCCGCCGTGCATCGGCTGCAGCGACAGCCCGACCCCGTACATCATCGGGTACAGGAACAGCAGCACGACGATGAGCAGCGCGGGGAGCAGCAGGAGCAGCACCCGGTCGACGCCGCGTTCGGCGAGCCGGTGCCGCAGGCCGCCCCGCGCCTTCGCCGGTGCGGGACGCGCGGGGGCGTCGACGGCCATCACCCTTCCCCCTCGTCCGCGAACACGAGCACGCGCTCCGGCGGGACGGTCAGGACGACCCGCTCCCCCGGCGCGATCCGCTCCGGCGACCGGAAATGGATGACCCGCCCGCCGTCGGTCACGCCCTCGGCGGCGACCTCGCGGCCGTGGAACTCCGACACCTCGACCCGCACGGCCACGGCGTTCGGGGGCTCGGGCTCCGCCGCCGCGACCCGGAAGTCCTCGGGCCGGACGGCCGCGACCGCCCGCGTCCCCTCGACGGCCTCCTGGGCGACGCCGGTCAGCTCCAAGCCGTCCCGCTCGCCGAGCGTCACCCGCCCGTCCCCGGCCGACAGCACGGGCAGTTCCAGCAGGTTCCGGTACCCCATGAACCCGGCGATGTAGGTGCTCGCGGGGTAGGTGTAGACCTCCTCGGGCGTGCCGATCTGCTCGACGCGCCCCGCCCGCAGCACCACGACCCGGTCGGCGAGCGCGAGCGCCTCCTCCTGGTCGTGCGTCACGTACACGGTGGTCAGGCCGAGGTCCTGGTGGATGCGGCGGATCTCGGTGCGCATCTGGACGCGCAGCTTCGCGTCCAGGTTCGACAGCGGCTCGTCCATCAGCACGAGCCGGGGCCGCAGCACGATCGCGCGGGCGATCGCCACCCGCTGCTGCTGACCGCCCGACAGCTGGCCGGGCAGCTTGTGCTCGTGCTCGGTCAGCTCCACCATGCGCAGCGCCTCGTCCACGCGCCGCGCCGTCTCCGCCTTCCCGACGCGCCGGACCGACAGCCCGAACGCCACGTTCTTGCGGACCGACAGGTGCGGGAACAGCGCGTAGTTCTGGAACACCATCCCGAACCCGCGCCGCTCGGGCGGCAGCCCGTCGATGCGCTCGTCGTCCAGCCAGATGCCGCCCTCCGACAGCGGCAGCAGCCCGGCCAGGCAGTTCAGCGCGGTCGACTTGCCGCACCCGGACGGCCCGAGCAGCGCGAGGAACTCCCCGCCCTCGATCCGCAGGTCGAGCCCGCTCAGCGCCACCGCCTTCCCGAACCGCCGCGTCACGCCCTCCAGCCGCAGCGCCCCGAACGTCCCCCGCGCGCCCCGCGCCGCCACCACCTCCGCCGTCATGACCCACCTCCCGAGGACGCGGAGCCTGCGGAGTGTCCTCGTTCCGATTTCACCGTTCGCGCCGTCATGACTTCTTGACCTTTTGGCCGCCGATCTCGCGGTCCCAGCGGTCGAAGGCGGCGACCATGGCCTTGGCGTCGAGGGGTGGGGCCTTGGGGTTGTCGGCGATGAGCCTGTCGTACTCGGGGCGGCCGTACTCCTGGATGACCTTCTGGCTCTCGGCCGGCGCCATCGACAGCGTCACGCCCTTCACGGCGGGGCCGGGGTAGAAGTAGCCCTTGTCGTAGGTGACGGCCTGCTGCTGCGGGGTGAGCGCGAACTTCATGAGGTCGGCGAGGACGGCGAGCTTGCCGCCGGACACGCCCTTCGGCACGACCATGTAGTGCGCGTCGGTGACCCAGGTGAAGCCGTCGAGCGACTGGACCCCGACGTTCTTCGGGACCTGGCCGAGGGCGCGGGGGTTGATGTCCCAGCCGGTGGTGGTGAGGATGATGTCGCGGGAGCCCTCGCCGAGTTCCTTCATGGTCTGCGAGGTGCCGGTCGGGTAGTAGTCGACGTACTTGCCGAGTTCCTTGAGGTAGGCCCAGGTCTTGGACCAGCCGTTCACCGGGTCCATCGGGTTGGAGTCCTTGAGGATGTAGGGCAGGCCCATCAGCCAGGTGCGGCCGGGCCCGGAGTTGGCGGGACGCGCGTATTCGAGGCGCTTCGGGTGCGCCTTCGCCCAGGCGAGCAGGTCCTGCGCGGTCTTCGGCGGGTTCGGGACGGTCTTGGGGTTGTACTCCAGCAGCGGGCCGGACGGGTAGTAGGTGACGACGACGCCCTTGCCCTGCGCGAGGTCCTGCATCTTCGCGGCGGGGTCCTGGTAGATCGACTTCACGTCGGGGAGCTTGCCGGCGTACTTGCCGAGCAGGTCGACCCAGAGGTTCTGCTCCAGCCCGGCGGACAGGCCGTCGGTGCCGGTGAGGACGAGGTCGATGTCGAGGCGCCCGGCGTCCTGCTGCGCCTTGACCTTGCCGGCCAGCTCGGGCGCGGTGACCTTGATATAGGTGATCTTGTTGACGAGCTTCGGATGGGTCTTCTGGTAGTTCTCGAAGATCGGCTGGGTGAGCTGGAGGTTGCCGGCGACGTCCACGATGTTGAGCGTGACCGGCTTGGACGGGAGCTTGACGTCGGCGGGCGAGGGCTCGGAGATCGACTTGCCACCGGAGTCGGGGGCGCCGCAGGCGGCGACCAGGGCGGCGGTGGCGGCGGAGAGGGCGAGGACGGCGGTTCGGGGGATTCGCATGGGGTGGGTCCTCCAGGGCGGGCCGGCGCTCAGATCGGCCCGGTGGTGCCTCGGATGAGGAGACGGGTCGCCAGCTCGGCGGCCGGCGGGGGCGGGGGCGCGCCCGGCGCCCCCTCGGCGAGCATCGCGTGCATGGCGGCGGCCGCGGCCCTGGCCAGGGCGGTCACGGGCATCGCCACGGTGGTGAGGGGCGGATGGGTCATCGACGCCATCGGGACGTCGTCGAAGCCGACGAGGCTGAGCCCGCCCGGTGTCCCGGGCCGGGCGGGGACGGGGACGCCGCGCGCGGTGAGCCGGGACAGCACCCCGAGCGCGACGAGGTCGTTGTAGGCGAACACGGCGGTCACGTCCTGCGCGAGCACCTCGTCGGCGGCGCGGAAGCCGCCGGTGAAGCGCGGTTCGTACGGGCCGAGCTCGACCAGTTCGATGCCGCGTGCGGCGCAGCCGGCCGCCAGGTACCTGCGCCGCTGCCGGTTGGACCAGGAGTTGGCCGGTCCGGCGAGGTAGGCGCAGCGGCGGTGGCCGAGCGCGTGCACGTGCGCGACGGCCTGCTCCATGCCGGGCCGGAAGTCCAGCAGGACCGACGGCGCGGCACGGCTGACCCGGTTGGCCAGCACGATCGTGGTCTTGGACGCGACGGTGCGCAGCCGCGTCCCGGACATGCGGGGGGCGCACAGGATCAGCCCGTCCACCCGTTCGGACATGGCCTCGGCGAGCCGGACCTCGGTCGCGGTGTCCTCGTCGGTGTCGGCGAGGAACACCGCGTACTCGGTGTCGCGGAAGTGCGCCTCCACGCCCTTGATGAACGGCGCGTAGAAGGGGTTGGCGATGTCGGGGACGATCAGCCCGACGTTGCGGGTGCGGCCGAGGACCAGGGACTGCGCCGCCCGGTTGGGCTGGTAGCCCAGCCGGTCGGCGCATTCGAGCACGCGCCGCCGGGTCTCGGCGTTGACCAGCTCGGGGGCGTTCAGGGCGCGCGAGACCGTCGAGGCGGACACCCCGGCGAGCCTCGCCACGGCCCGGATCGTCGCCCGGGAGCCGTCAGGGGCGGTGCTCATGCCCGGAAGTATGAAAACGTTTGTGGTACACGTCAATGGGGCGGCGGCGGTGAATCCGGCCGGACAGGGCCGCCCCCCCGCGCGCGGGCGCCGCCGGGGGGTTCCGGAGCGGGGTCTGGCGTGCGGGCCGTGCGGGACCCGCGCCGGGCGGCGGCTAGGAGGCGTCCTTCCCGGCCTTCACCGGCTCGGGCGCGTCCGTCGCCGCGTCGTCGTGCACGTAACGGCGGCCGCGCAGAAGCGAGGCGAGCGCCGCGATCAGCGACATGGCGATCGCCAGGCTGAACACGATCACCAGGCCGTGGTGGAACGGGTCGGCGATCAGGTGCGGGAAGTACGAGCGGCCGGTGAGCGTGGCGACGTCGTGCGGGTCCAGCCTGCCCAGCACGCCGAACGGCTCCAGCAGGTTCTGGATCGGGTTGTAGCCGAGGAACGCGGCGAACAGCGTCCCGACCGGCGGGGTCTGGCCGACCTGGGCCGCGACGCCCGCCGGGACGCCGTGCGAGGTCAGCCCGCCGGTCAGCGTCTTCGGCAGCGAGTTCGACAGCCCGGCGATCATCAGCGAGAAGAACACGCCGATGGACAGCACCATGCCGGCGTTCATGAAGGTGGCGCGCATGCCGGACGCGGCGCCGCGCTGCCCGGCCGGCACCGCGTTCATGATCGCGGTGGTGTTGGGCGCGGCGAACAGCCCCGAGCCGACCCCGTTGAGGAAGATCAGCGCCGCGAAGGCCCAGTAGTTGAAGTCCGTCGGGATCAGCAGCAGCCCGAGGAAGGCCAGCGCGGACAGCGCCAGCCCCCCGGAGGCGAACGCGCGGGCCCCGTGCCGGTCGGACAGGTGGCCCGAGATCGGCCCGGCGACCAGGAACCCGAGGGTCAGCGGCAGCAGGTAGATGCCGGCCCACAGCGGGGTGTCCTCGAAGTCGTAGCCGTGCAGCGGCAGCCAGATGCCCTGCAGCCAGATGATCAGCATGAACTGCATGCCGCCGCGGGAGATCGCGGCGAGCAGGCCCGCCGCGTTCCCGGCCGCGAACGCGCGGATCTTGAAGAGCCCGAGGTGGAACATGGGCTCGTCCACCTTGGTCTCGATGAGGCAGAACACCGCCAGGACCGCGGCGCCGCCGATGACGCCGGCCAGCACCCAGGGGTTCGTCCAGCCCATGTCGTGCCCGCCGTACGGCTGGATGCCGTAGGTGATCCCGGCGAGCAGCGCGGTCAGCCCGACGGCGAAGGTGGCGTTGCCGACCCAGTCGATCTTGGTGCTGAGCGACCGCTTGGCGGTCTCGATGAGGCTGCGGTAGGCCCAGAGGGTGCCGATCAGGCCGATCGGGGCGGAGGCGAAGAACACCAGCCGCCAGTTGACCTCGCTCAGCAGCCCGCCGGCGACCAGGCCGAGGAAGCTGCCCGCGATGCCGGCGACCTGGTTGACGCCCATGGCCATGCCGCGCCGGTCGGCCGGGAACGCGTCGGTGAGGATCGCGGCGGAGTTGGCCATCAGCATGGCGCCGCCGATGCCCTGGAACACCCGCCAGGCGATCAGCCAGATCGCGCCCGCGCCGCCGTGCAGCGGGTCGAGCCCGAGCGCGACCGTCCCGACCGTGAAGACCGCGAAGCCCGCGTTGTACATGCGGACGCGCCCGAACATGTCGCCGAGCCGGCCGAGCGTCACCACCAGGACGGCCGAGACGAGCATGTAGCCCATCAGGACCCACAGCAGGTAGCTGACGTTGCCCGGTTCGAGGGGGTTCAGATGGATGCCGCGGAAGATCGCCGGCAGCGAGATGATCACGATCGAGGAGTTGACCGTGGCCAGCAGCATGCCCAGCGTCGTGTTGCTCAGCGCGACCCACGGATAGTGCTTGGTCGGCACGCTCTCCCCTCCCCAAGAAATAGTTTCTTGCGCTAACTAATCATATAGCGCGACAAATCCGCCAGCGCGGCGGACGGCGGGACCATGTCACCTCCCCGTCCGTACGTTCTCCCCCAGGGCCGTGGGATCCTGCTGACCACCGTGAGGAGAGGACGAGATGCAGGCGACACGACACCGGCTGAGCCTGGACGACGAGCGGGTGCGGGCGTTCTGGCGGGAGCGGCGGGTGTGCACGCTGGTCACGGTCCGTCCGGACGGCACGCCGCACGCGGTCCCGGTGGGCGCGACGCTGGACGCCGGCGCCGGGCTGGTGCGCGTGATCACCTCGGGCGGGTCGGCGAAGGCGCGGCACGTGCGCGCGGCGGGCGAGGCGGGGCTCCCGGTCGCGGTGAGCCAGGTGGACGGCCGGCACTGGGTGACGGTCGAGGGCCGGGCCGTCCTGAAGGACGACGCGGCGTCCGTCGCGGACGCGGAGCGGCGCTACGCCGAGCGCT
This sequence comes from Actinomadura napierensis, assembly GCF_039529375.1. Taxonomy (NCBI): domain Bacteria; kingdom Bacillati; phylum Actinomycetota; class Actinomycetes; order Streptosporangiales; family Thermomonosporaceae; genus Actinomadura; species Actinomadura napierensis. Next base: position 50,858 of record NZ_BAAAMR010000065.1, on the reverse strand, counting down.
ACAAGCCCCCGCGCGCGAATCCGCAGCGGGTCGTCATCGAGATCGCGGTCGGGCGGGTGCTGGGCAATGTCTGACGACGAGAGCACGTCCAACGGCACGACAAGGCCCGATATACACGCCGTGGACGCCCCGGAAGGCCCGGAGGCCCCGGACGTCTGGGTCGTCGGCATCGGCGCGGACGGCTGGGACGGGCTGACCGAGGCCGCGCGGGACGCGTTCCGCAAGGCGGAAGTGATCATGGGCGGGCCGCGGCACCTGGGCCTGCTGCCGGCCCTGGACGCCGAGCGGGCGCTGTGGCCGTCGCCGATGCTGCCGGGGCTGGCCGCGCTGTTCGAGGCGCACCGCGGGCGCCGGATCGCGGTCGCGGCGAGCGGCGACCCGCTGTTCCACGGGGTCGGCACGACGCTCGTCCGGCTGCTGGGCGCCGGCCGGGTGCGGGTTTTGCCGCACGCGTCGTCGCTGTCGCTGGCCTGCGCGCGGCTCGGCTGGCCGGTCGAGGACACCGAGGTCGTGAGCGCGGTGGGCCGGCCGCTGTCGGTGCTGAACGCGGTGCTGGCGCCGGGCCGGCGGGTGCTGGTGCTTAGCGCGGGCGCGGACACGCCCGCCGAGGTCAGAGCGCTGCTGGACGAGCGCGGCTACGGCGCCAGCGAGGTGACCGTCCTGGAGCGGCTGGGCGCGGAGGACGAGCGCGTCGGCCCGGTCCCGGACGATCCGGGCGCGCTGAACGTCGTCGCGATCCGCTGCGCCGGGCCGGGGACGTCCGTCGTGCCGGGGCTGCCGGACGACTCCTACGACCACGACGGGCAGATCACCAAGCGGGAGGTCCGCGCGATCACCCTCGCCCGGCTGGGGCCCGTCCCGGGCGAGCTGCTCTGGGACGTGGGGGGCGGCGCGGGCAGCATCGGGATCGAGTGGATGCGCGCGCACCGGTCCTGCCGGGCGATCGCGATCGAGGAGCGGGAGCGGCGCGCGGCGCGGATCGAGGCGAACGCGGCGGCGCTGGGCGTCCCGGGCCTGCGCGTGGTCGTCGGCGAGGCGCCCGCCGCGCTGGCGGGGCTGCCCGCCCCGGACGCGGTCTTCATCGGCGGCGGGGTCACCGCGCCGGGGATGGTGGACGCGTGCTGGGAGGCGCTGCGGCCGGGCGGGCGGCTGGTCGTCAACGCCGTCACGATCGAGTCGGAGCGGGTGGTCACGCAGGCGCGCGAGCGGCTCGGCGGCGACCTGGCCAGGATCGAGATCGGACGCGCCGGCGCGGTCGGCGGGTTCACGGGATGGCGGCCGATGATGCCGGTGACGCAGTGGGCCGTGACGCGGGGGGACGACCGGTGACCGTGCACTTCATCGGCGCCGGGCCGGGCGCCGCCGACCTGATGACGGTGCGCGGGCGCGACCTGGTCGCCGCGTCGCCGGTGTGCCTGTACGCCGGAAGCCTCGTCCCGCCGGAGGTGCTGGAGTGGTGCCCGCCCGGCGCGCGTCTCATGGACACCGCGCAGATGGTCCTGGACGACATCGTCGCCGAACTCGTCGCGGCGCACGGGCGCGGGCAGGACGTGGCGCGGCTGCACTCGGGCGACCCGTCGGTGTTCAGCGCGATGGCCGAGCAGATGCGGCGGCTGGACGCGGCGGGCGTCCCGTACGACGTGACGCCGGGCGTACCCGCGTTCGCGGCGGCGGCGGCCTCGCTGGGCCGGGAGCTGACCGTCCCGGAGGTCGGGCAGACCGTGGTGCTGACCCGCACGTCGGCGCGCGCGACCCCGATGCCGCCGGGCGAGGACCTGCGCACGCTGGGCCTCAGCCGCGCGACGATGGTGCTGCACCTGGCCGTCCAGCGGATCGACTCCGTGGTGGACGAGCTGGTCCCGAACTATGGCGGTGACTGCCCGGCCGCCGTCGTCGCCTACGCGTCCCGCGCCGACGAGGTGATCGTCCGGGGCACGCTCGCCGACATCACCGCGAAGGTCCGCGAAGCGGGCATCAAGCGGACGGCGGTGATCATCGTCGGCCGCGTCCTGACCGCCGAGAACTTCACCGACAGCCACCTGTACTCCGCCGCCCGCTGCCGCTGAACACGTTCACTTGCGGCGAGTCGTCGTTTTGACGCGCCGCATAACGACGACTCGCCGCAAGTCAACGAAAGGGTCAGGGGCCGGAGCGGCCGACGATCGCGCCGGCGCGGTCGATGACGACGACGTCGACCGCGACGGGCGCGCCGCGCAAGGTGGCCAGGGCGGTCTCCCGGGCGCGGGCCGCCACTAGGTCGCCCAGCGGGACGCCGGCCCGCTGGCAGATCTGCAGCGCGTCCAGTGCGGTGTTGGCGTTGCGGACGCGCTCGGCGGTCTCCGGGTCGCCGACCATGGCGGCGAGGACGCCGAAGTCGACCTGCGAACGCTTGGAGTGCAGGTCGAGGTGGCCGGCGGCGAGCTTGGCGAGCTTGCCGATGCCGCCCGCGATCGTCAGCCTCGGCACCGGATGCCGGCGCAGGTACTTCAGCACGGCGCCGGCGAAGTCGCCCATGTCGAGCAGCGCGTCCTCCGGCAGTCCGTGCAGCTCGGCCACGACCTTCTCGGACGTGCTGCCGGTCGCGCCCGCGACGTGCGTGCGGCCCATCGCGCGCGCGACGTCCACGCCGCGCCGGATGCTGTCGATCCACGCCGAGCACGAGTACGGGACGACGACGCCGGTCGTGCCGAGGATCGACAGCCCGCCGAGGATGCCGAGGCGCGGATTCCACGTCCTGCGGGCCAGCTCCTCGCCGTCGTCGACGGAGATCTCCACGATGACGTCCGCGTCGCCGAGGACCTCGCGCATCATCCGGCGCGGCACCGGGTTGATCGCCGGTTCGCCGACGTCGAGGGGCAGGCCGGGGCGGGTGACGGTGCCAACGCCCGGGCCCGCGCGGAACACCACGCCGCTGCCGGGTTCGCCCCGCCGGACGGTCGAGCGGACGAGCGCGTCGTGCGTGACGTCGGGGTCGTCGCCCGCGTCCTTGACGATCCCGGCGGTCGCGAACCCTTCGCCGAGCTCCTCGACGGCCAGCGCGAACGCAGGCGTCTGCCCCTTCGGCAGCGTGATCTCGACCGGGTCGGGGAACTCGCCGGTCAGCAGCGCGGCGTGCGCGGCCTTCGTCGCGGCGGTCGCGCACGCCCCGGTCGTCCAGCCGTAGCGGAGATCGCTCACGGCCGTACCATGCCTTCGTGACCCTGCCCGTGGAAGAGGCCATGCCCGTGGAAGAGACCAGGCGTGTTCTCCTGCTCGGCGGGACCGGTGAGGCGCGGCGGCTGGCCGGAGCCCTCGCCGCCGATCCCCGCTACGACGTGACCAGCTCCCTCGCCGGCCGGACGGCCGACCCCGGCCTGCCGCCCGGCCGCACCCGCATCGGCGGGTTCGGCGGCCCGGACGGGCTCGCGGCCTGGCTGCGCGAGGAGCGGATCGGCGCGGTCGTCGACGCCACGCATCCGTTCGCCGCGCTGATGACCGAATCCGCCGTGGTCGCGGCGGGGCGGACCGAGGTCCCGCTGCTGGTGCTGCGCCGTCCCGGCTGGACGGAGGGGCCGGGCGACGACTGGCGGCGCGTCCCGTCCCTGGAGGCCGCCGCCGCGAGCCTGCCCGGCGAGCGGGTCTTCCTGACGACCGGCCGCAAGAACCTCGCGGCGTTCGCGGGCGACGCGCGGCGCTGGTTCCTGGTCCGGTCCGTCGACCCGCCGGAGCCCCCGCTGCCGCCGCGCATGGGGACCGTCCTGGCGCGCGGCCCGTTCACCGTCGAGGAGGAACTGGCGCTGATGCGCGAGCACGCGATCGACGCGCTGGTCACCAAGGACAGCGGCAGCGCGATGACGTCCGCCAAGCTCACCGCCGCCCGCACGCTGGGCGTCCCGGTCGTCATGGTCGACCGGCCGCCGGCGCCGGACGGCGTCCCGATCGCCGCGACGGTCGAGGAAGCGGTGGCCTGGCTCGCTCATGAGGGGTAGCGGCGGGGCGTGAACACGGTCGTGCGGCCGTCGCCGCGTTCGGCGACCGTCGTCTGCGACGACCCGACCAGCAGCAGCGTCCGCATGTCGACGCCGTCCGCGTCGAGGTCGGCGAGCCGGACGACCCGGACGCTCTCCTCCGGGCCGCCGACGTCGCGTCCGATGACGACCGGCGTGTCCGGCGACCGGTGCTCCAGCAGGACGTCGCGGGCTCTGGCGACCTGCTCCTTCCGGGACTTCGACGCCGGGTTGTAGATCGCGATGACCAGGTCGGCGGCAGCGGCGGCGGCGAGGCGGGACGCGATGACGTCCCACGGCTTCAGCCGGTCCGACAGTGACAGCACGCAGTAGTCGTGGCCGAGCGGCGCACCGATCCGGGACGCGACGGCGTTCGCGGCGGTCAGGCCCGGCAGGACCCGCACCGGGACGTCCTTCCAGCGGTCCTCGGCGGCGACCTCCAGCACGGCGGCGGCCATCGCGAACACGCCGGGATCGCCGGACGACACCACGGCCACGCGGCGTCCCCGCTCGGCCAGCGCCAGCGCGAACTCGGCCCGCTCCGACTCGACCCGGTTGTCGGACGGATGCCGCTCCTGCCGGGGGTTCGCGGGCACCCGCGCCAGGTAGGGCACGTATCCGACCAGGTCGTCGGCGGTGGCGAGGGCGTCCTGCGCCTCCGGGGTGAGCCATTCGCGACCCGCCGGGCCGAGCCCGACGATCGCGACCTCGCCCCGTCCCTCCCCCGTCGCGGCGGGTTCCGGCAGCTCGCGGCGGGTCTGCTCGTGCACGCGGCTCGGCAGGATCGCGACGGAGAAGTACGGGACGGTGTCCGGGTCGACGTCGGCCAGCGGGGCCGTCCGCTGCCCGTCGGTGGTGGCGCGCTCGACGTACCAGGCGTCGTCCAGCCGGCCAGCCTCCGCCAGTGCCGCGCGGACGCCGCCGAACGTCCGGCCGAGCTTCAGTACGGCGGCCGAGTCGGTGGCCTTGAGGCGCCGGGCCAGATCATCGGGCGGGAGCGTGCCCGGCAGGACGGTCAGCACCTCGTCGCGCTCCACCAGCGGGCGGCCGAGCTCGGCGGACGCGGCGCTCACCGACGTCACGCCCGGCACCACCGTCGTCGGATACCGGCCGGAGAGCCGCTTATGGAGGTGCATGTACGAGCCGTAGAAGAACGGGTCGCCCTCGCACAGCACCACCACGTTCCGGCCGGCGTCCAGGTGCTCGGCGAGCCGCGCCGCGCACCGCTCGTAGAACTCCTCCAGCACGGCCCGGTAGTCGCTGGTCGCCTCGGTGGTGACCGGGTAGATCAGCGCCTCCTCGATCTGCCCTTCGCGCAGGTGGGGGGCGGCGATGCGGCGGGCGATGCTGCGGCCGTGGCGCGCGGCGTGGTGCACGACCACGTCCGCGGCCCCGACGAGCCGGGCCGCCTTCACCGTGATCAGCTCGGGGTCGCCGGGGCCGAGCCCGACCCCGTACAGGTGTCCGGTCATCACTCTTCCTCGCTGGCGATGGCGTTGATCGCGGCGGCGGTCATGGCGCTGCCGCCGCGCCGCCCGCGCACCACCAGATGCGGCAGGCCGGACGCGGCGAGCGCGTCCTTGGACTCGGCCGCGCCGATGAACCCGACCGGGATCCCCAGCACGGCGGCGGGCCGGGGCGCGCCGTCCGCGACCATCTCCAGCAGCCGGAACAGCGCGGTCGGCGCGTTGCCGATCGCGACGACGGAGCCTTCCAGCCGGTCCCGCCACAGCTCCAGCGCGGCGGCGCTGCGGGTGGTGCCGAGCTCCGCGGCGAGCGCGGGCACCCGGGGGTCTCCGAGCGTGCAGACGACGTCGTTGCCCGCCGGGAGCCTCCGGCGGGTGACGCCCGCCGCGACCATCTGCGCGTCGCACAGGATCGGGCGCCCGTCCAGCAGGGCCCGGCGGGCGCCCGCGACGACGCCGGGCGCGTGGTCCAGGTCCCGCACCAGGTCGGTCATCCCGCACGCGTGGATCATGCGGACGGCGACCCGGGCGACGTCGTCCGGCAGCCCCGCGAGGTCCGCCTCCGCCCTGATGGTCGCGAACGACCGCCGGTAGATCTCCGCGCCGTCGCGGACGTAGTCGATCACTCGCTCCTCCGTGTCGTGGCGGCGGCCGCCGCCGTCGCCGTCAGGTCGCCGAACCCGGCGCGGACCTCGCCGCCGAGCCGCACCTCGTATCCGCCGGGGGCGGCCACCACCGCGACGTGCCGGTCGGCGGGACTGCCGCACTGCCGCTCGCAGCCCGACCAGTGCACCGGCAGCCCGCCGCCGGCCCGGCGGGCACGCGCCGCGTCGTCGCGCACGTCGGTCAGCGACTTGGCGCAGCCCGGACGGCCCGCGCAGGAGGTCAGCCCCGCCCAGTCGGGTCCGGTGACCAGGCCAGGGAAGTCTGGCACGTCCGTGATGCCGGGAACGACGACCCCCCTCCACGGAGTGACAATGATCTCCCCGGCGGCGCGCAGGCCCGCCGGGTCGAGGCGGCCGAGCGGGACCAGCCCGGAGAACGCCGTCCGCCCGTCACGCTGCGGGATCTCGCCGAGCGGCGGCCTGCGCGGCACCGCCGGGACGGCCACGGGTTCTGCTCGTTCGCCGGCCAGCGGAAGGTCGTGGCCGAGTTCGGCGACCCGCCATTCGCTCGTCCGGACCCGCAGGAACGTCCGGGCGGCGTCCAGCGCGAGGGCGGCGGCGTCCTCGGGATGAGCGCGCAGGCCGCTGTCCTTTCCGGCGAGGACCAGGGCGAACGCGTCCGGCGCCACCGCGTACAGGCCGACGTCGGCGCGCAGCGCGATCACGTCGCCGCGCCCGTCGTCCACCGCGAACAGGAACCGGCCGGGGAGGTCGACGAGGTCCGGGTCCGCGCAGAGACCGGCGTCCAGCGCCGCCACGACGGGCCGGACATCCAGCAGCCCGTTTCCGTCGCATCCGGTCAGCACGCTGCCGAGGATGTTGCGGACCCGCTCATGCGCAGCGGACGGCAGCAGCCCGGCATCGCGCAGCCGCGCGCTGAGCTCTTCCTCCGCGCCGTCCGCGAGCCCTCTGATCTGCATGTTCGCGCGCGACGTCAGCTCAAGGAACCCATCGCCCAGCTCGCTTGAGGCATCGGCGAGGGCGTCGAGTTGCGCCCGCGCCAGCGCGCCGCCGGGCAGCCGGACGCGCGCCAGCCCCCCGTCGGCGGCGGCGTGCACCCGCAGAGCACCGGGGCAGCGGTCGGGACCGGAACGCGAAGACGGCACGCCAGGATCCTAAGGCCCGCCCCGAAGGCCGGAACGACACGATCTCGGGCGGGACGGCGGCTCAGTAGGCCATCGCCGAATCGCAGTGCCCGAACCCGGCGAAGGTCGTCTGGAACGCCCCGTCGATGGCCCTGCCGAACGCGTCGAGGCCGTTCAAACAGGCATAACGCGGTTCCCCGCTCGAGACAAAGCCGATCGCGAGCACCACCCCCGGCTCCTGCGGGATCGTGCGGGTGACGTGCATCGGCTCCCCTCCGGTGAAGGAGAACAGCACGGTGGCGCGCGGCCGGCGCATGATGCCGTAGCCGGAGCGGCCGTCCGGGCTCATGGTGGCGGAGGTGACCGTCCCCTGGCCGTCCGGCGCACGGAACAGGACCCGTCCCTCGCGCAGGCCGGAGCCGCCGGCGCGGGTGTCGACGGCGCGGACGGTCACGCTCCGAAGGACGGCCTCCCGCGCGGACCCTGGGACGACGTCGCCGGTGGCATAACCGAGCGTCCGCCCGTCATGGGCCCAGACGATCTCGCCGATGACCGAGGGCCCGGACGCGCTCCAGGTGCGGCGGTCCCCCGTCTCGGTGTCGAGCACGGTCAGCACGGCACTCGACGGGCTCGCGGGCGCCAACACGTGCGGCGGGTTCGGCGGGTTCGGCGTGCAGGGCGCGGTCGTGTAGGCGAGCCGGTCGCCTCGGCGGTTCATCGCAAGGCCCGCGACCAGCGCGGGGGTGGTACCGCCGCGCAGCGGCGCGAGCCCCGTCACGTGGCCGTCACCGGTCAGCCGGAACTGGAAGAGGCGCGTCTCGCACGGGTCCCTTCGCGAGGCGGCGACCACGAACGTCCCGTCCGGCCCGGCGAGGATCTCCTGCACCGCACCGGCGGACGCCGGAGGCTCCACCGCGTCGACCACCTGCTCGCGCGCGCCGGTCCGGGGCATCGTTCGCACCTCGAGCCATTGCCCCTGGCGTCCTGCGGTGAGCAGGAAACGCGGCGTCCGGTCGCGGAAATGTCCTGCTGCCTCCGGGACTTCCCCGCCCACCGCCAAGCCGACACCGGCGATGGCCGCGATGACCAGGACCGCGAGAGCGACCGGCGCCGACCAGCGCCGGATCCGCCACGACTTGGGTTCGTCCCGCATCTCAGTAGCCCCACGCGATCGAGCACGACACGGGGAACGGGGCCGGCGCCTCGAAGCCTCCGGACATGGTCCGGTCGAAGGCGTCGACGCCGTTCAGGCAGGCGTACCGCGGCCCTTCGCCGGTGCTGACCATGACGCCGACGCCCCTGCCGTCCCGGTGCGGGATGGTGCTGCCGATCTCGATCCGGCCTTCCTCGAAGGAGAACAGGACGGTGGCCGGAGGCTGCGCTCGCTCGCCGGTGCCATGGCCGGACCTGCCGTCCGCACTCATGATGGCCGTGCCGACCTTTCCGACTTCGGCGGTCTGGCGGAACAGGACGCGTCCGGCGCGCAGGTCGGTTCCGCTCGCGGCGGTGTCGAGCGCGTGGACGGTGACCGGTCCGAGGTTCCCGCCCGCGATGTCCGCAAGGGTGTAGCCGAGGGTGCGGCCGTCGGCGGCCCACACGATCTCGCCGAGGGCGGCCGTCCCCGTGGCGGTCCACGTGCGCCGCCGTCCGGTGGTGGTGTCGAGGACCGACAGGGCCGGCGGCGCCGGCCGAAGCCGCGGGACCGCGCCTCCGCCGGACGCCTCGCCGTCGTTTCCGGCGCACGGCGCGGACGCGAAGGCGATGCGGTTCCCGTCCGGGCTGACCGCCGGTCCGCCGGCGATGCCGGGCAGCGCACCGCCGGAGACCGGGCGGATCCCGATCACGTGCCCGTCGCCGGCGAGGCGGAACCGGTACAGGCGCGTCTCACACCTTTTCGCCTGCACGGCCGCGACGAAGAACGTGTTGTGCGGCGCCTCGACGATCGCCTGGGCGGGTCCCGCGCCCGACGGCGCCCGGACCGTGTCGGCCGGCTTCGGCTGCCCGTGGTTCCGCAGCCCCAGCACCGTGAACCACGGCTGCTTCGCGCTCCTCCCCACCTGCAGGGAGAACCGGGGCTGCCGGTATTCGTGCCGTGGCTTCCCGCCCGCCGAGGGGTGGCCGTCCGGGACGTCGCCGGGATCGTCCGCGAACAGCCTGGCTCCGGAGACGACCGCGACGGTCGCCGCGACGGCCGCGGCCACCGACAGCGCGACCGGGACGCTCGGCCGGCGCGGGCGCCGTGCGGGGGCGGGGGCGTCCTCGTCCGGCCGGGGGTTCGGTTCGTCGGGCATCTGACGATCATCGCGGCCGGGGGCGCCCGGCGCGCGGGGTTCGCACCGATCGGGTTAGGGTGTGGGCGGCGGCAAGGGAGGAAGCCGGTGCGAATCCGGCGCGGTCCCGCCACTGTCACCGGGGAGCAGACCCCACCGAAGGCCACCGCGCGAGCGGGAAGGCCGGGGCGAGCGCCGATCCGGGAGCCAGGAGACTCCGTGCCGCCGCCGTGCGAGCCGTCGTACGGCGCTGCGACCTGCGATTCGGGGCGAGGACCCCGGGTGAGGACCCGATCCGCGTGATCCTGCTGCTGTCCACTTCGGACACCGACCTGCTCAGTGCGCGTGCGAGCGGCGCCGGTTTCCGGCTCGCCAATCCGGCCCGCACGTCCGTGGACGACCTGCCCGCGCTGGTGGACGGCGCCGACCTGGTGGTCGTGCGGCTGCTGGGCGGACGGCGCGCGTGGGAGGACGGGCTGGACGCGCTGCTCGCCGGCCCGCGTCCGGTGGTGGTGCTCAGCGGCGAGCAGGCCCCGGACGCCGAGCTGATGGAGCTGTCGACCGTCCCGGCCGGGGTGAGCGCGGAGGCGCACGCGTACCTGGCGCACGGCGGGCCCGGCAACCTCGCCGAGCTGTTCAACTTCCTGTCCGACACGGTGCTGCTCACCGGGTTCGGGTTCGCTCCCCCGGCGCCCACGCCGACCTGGGGCGTGCTGGAGCGCGAGACCAAGGCGGGTGACGGCCCGGTCGTCGGCGTCCTGTACTACCGCGCGCATCACCTCGCCGGGAACACCGCGTTCGTCGAGGCGCTGTGCGAGGCGATCGAGGCGAAGGGCGGGCAGGCGCTCCCGGTGTTCTGCGCGTCGCTGCGCACCGCCGAGAACGAGCTGCTGGAGACCCTCGGACGGGCGGACGCGCTGGTCGTCACCGTGCTGGCGGCGGGCGGCACGAAGCCGGCGTTCGCCGGCGCGGGCGGCGATGACGAGGCGTGGGACGTCGGCGCGCTCGCCGAACTGGACGTCCCGATCCTGCAGGGCCTGTGCCTGACGAGCGAGCGCGCCGCGTGGGAGGCCAACGACGACGGCCTGTCGCCCCTGGACACCGCGACGCAGGTCGCCGTCCCCGAGTTCGACGGCCGGATCATCACGGTGCCGTTCTCGTTCAAGGAGACCGACGAGGACGGCCTCAGCGTCTACGTCGCCGACGCGGAGCGCTCCGCGCGGGTCGCCGGGATCGCCGTCCGGCACGGGCGGCTGCGGCACGTCCCGGCGGAGGACAAGCGGGTCGCGCTGATGCTGTCGGCGTACCCGACCAAGCACGCGCGGATCGGCAACGCGGTCGGGCTCGACACCCCGGCCAGCGTCGTGAAGCTGCTCGCCGAGATGCGCGACCACGGCTACGACATCGGCGACGCGCTGCCCGCCGAGGGCGACGCGCTCATGCACGCGCTCATCGCGGCGGGCGGCCAGGACCCCGACTGGCTGACCGAGGCGCAGCTCACCGGCAACCCCGTCCGCATCCCGGCCGCGCGGTACAAGGCCTGGTACGCGACGCTTCCGCAGGACCTGCGCGAAGGCATCGAACGCCACTGGGGCCCGCCGCCCGGTGAGCTGTTCGTGGACGACTCGCGCGACCCGGACGGCGAGATCGTCCTCGCGGCGCTGCGGTCGGGGAACGTCGTCGTGATGGTGCAGCCGCCGCGCGGGTTCGGTGAGAACCCCGTCGCGATCTACCACGACCCCGACCTTCCGCCGAGCCACCACTACCTGGCGGCGTACCGGTGGATCGCGGACGAGTTCGGCGCGCACGCCGTCGTCCACGTCGGCAAGCACGGGAACCTGGAGTGGCTGCCCGGCAAGTCCGCGGGGATGTCGGCGTCCTGCGGTCCTGACGCGGCGATCGGCGACCTGCCGCTCGTCTACCCGTTCCTGGTGAACGACCCCGGCGAGGGCACGCAGGCCAAGCGCCGCGCGCACGCCACACTCGTCGACCACCTGATCCCGCCGATGGCGCGGGCGGAGAGCTACGGCGACATCGCGCGGCTGGAGCAACTGCTCGACGAGCACGCGAACATCGCGGCGCTCGACCCGGCGAAGCTGCCCGCGATCCGCGCGCAGATCTGGACGCTGATCCAGGCCGCCCGCCTCGACCACGACCTCGGCCTGGACGACCGCCCGCACGACGCCGAGTTCGACGACTTCCTGCTGCACGTGGACGGCTGGCTGTGCGAGGTGAAGGACGTCCAGATCCGCGACGGCCTGCACGTCCTCGGCGCGGCCCCGGCCGGGGAGACGCGCGTCGACCTGGTGCTGGCGATGCTGCGGGCGCGGCAGATGTGGGGCGGTTCGGTGACGCTGCCCGGCCTGCGCGAGGCGCTCGGCCTGAAGGAGGACGGCGCGGCCCGGGCCGAGGTCGACGCGGTCGAGGAGCGGGCGCGGGCGCTGGTCACCGCGATGGAGGAGCACGGCTGGGACCCGGACGCCGCGTCCGAGGTGGCCGACGGGCAGGTCGCCGAGATCCTGCGGTTCGCCGCGACGGAGGTCGTCCCGCGGCTGGAGAGGACCACCGACGAGATCGGGATGGTGCTGCACGCCCTCGACGGCGGCTACGTGCCCGCCGGGCCGAGCGGCTCTCCGCTGCGCGGCCTGATCAACGTGCTGCCGACCGGCCGGAACTTCTACTCCGTCGACCCGAAGGCCGTCCCGTCCCGGCTCGCCTACGACACGGGCCGCGCGATGGCCGACTCGCTGCTGGACCGGTACCGCGAGGACACCGGTGAATGGCCGCGCTCGGTCGGGCTGTCGGTGTGGGGCACCAGCGCGATGCGCACGTCCGGCGACGACATCGCCGAGGTGCTGGCGCTGCTCGGCGTCCGCCCGGTGTGGGACGAGGCGTCCCGCCGCGTCACCGGCCTGGAACCGGTGCCGCTGGACGAGCTGGGCCGTCCGCGCATCGACGTCACAATCCGGATCAGCGGGTTCTTCCGCGACGCGTTCCCGCACGCCGTCGCGATGCTGGACGATGCCGTCCAGATCGCGGCGAACCAGGACGAGCCCGACGAGATGAACTACGTCCGCGCGCACGTCCGGGCCGATCTGGCCGAGGGCGGCGACGAGCGGCGGGCGACGCTGCGGGTGTTCGGGTCGCGGCCCGGCGCGTACGGGGCCGGCATTCTGCCGCTGATCGACAGCCGGAACTGGCGCGACGACTCCGACCTCGCCGAGGTGTACGCGGTGTGGGGCGGCTTCGCCTACGGGCGGGGGCTCGACGGCGTCCCGGCGCGCGGCGACATGGAGAACGCCTACCGGCGGATCAGCGTCGCGGCGAAGAACACCGACACTCGCGAGCACGACATCGCCGACTCCGACGACTACTTCCAGTACCACGGCGGCATGATCGCGACGGTGCGGGCGCTGACCGGGAAGGCACCCAGGGCCTACATCGGCGACAGCACCCGTCCGGACGCCGTCCGCACCCGCACCCTCGACGAGGAGACGTCCCGCGTCTTCCGCGCCCGCGTCGTCAACCCGCGCTGGCTCGCCGCCATGCGGAGGCACGGCTACAAGGGCGCGTTCGAGCTGGCGGCGACGGTCGACTACCTGTTCGGCTACGACGCGACCGCCGGGGTCGTCGCCGACTGGATGTACGAGAAGCTCGCGCAGACGTACGCGCTGGACGCCGAGAACCAGGCGTTCTTCAACGAGTCGAACCCGTGGGCGCTGCACGGCATCACCGAACGCCTCCTCGAAGCCGCCGACCGGGGCATGTGGGAGCACCCGGAACAGGACACCCTGGAGGCGTTGAAACGCCTCTACCTCGACGTCGAAGGCGACCTGGAGGACTCCGGCTGAGCCGTCGCGGCGTCCGCCTCCCCGAGGAGGCGCGCGGCGAGGGCGCGCAGTTCCCCGATCCTCGGCGAAGGCCCGCCATCCGCTGTTGACGTGATGCCGGCGGTCGGAGTCCGCGATGGCGCGCAGCAGGTCGGGGACGTCCTCGGCCGAGCCGTAGGCGTGCCTCAGGGCGGACCAGTCGATGCGGTCCAGGCCCTGGAGAAGCGTCACAAAACGGGGATCATTCCACGGATCCGGTGTACGCGGCGATCGTGCGGTCGGCGCGGGCGCGGGCGTCGGCCTGCGGGGTGCCGGACGCGGCGTCCGCCGCGTACCAGCCTTCCGCGCAGCCGGTCATGAAGTCGCGGGCCTCGTCGGACGCCTGCCACTCGGGTCCGAGGTCCGCCGGGATGTCCTCGCCGGACGACAGGTGCAGGGAGAGGCCGAGCAGGCCCATGTCCCAGCCGACGCCGACGGCGCCCGGCCCGAACTGCTCCCAGTGGTCGTCGACGTGGGTGATGTGCTCCAGTTCGAAGCGGGTGCGCCCGTCCGCCTCGGGGGTCAGCCGCACCTCGATCCAGCTGGTCTGGCCGGCGAACTCCCAGGTGGCGAAGAAGCTCTTCGGCGGGTCGCAGCGTTCGACGGTGCCGCCGGCGTTGCCTTCGAGCTGGTAGCGGCCTCCGACGCGCAGGTCGCCCGAGACGGGCAGGAACCAGCGCGGGATCCGCTCAGGGTTCGTGACGGCGTCCCACACGTCCTCGACGGGGGCGCCGTAGGTCTGGCTGATGACGACCGCGCGGGCGGTGCCCGCCTCCATCTCGCGCTCGCCGACCCGGCGCCGCACGTCGTTGATCTGCCCGGTCACTTCGATCATGGTTCCTCCTCGGTCCGGCGTGCGCGCCGTCCCCTGGCGATCTCGGTGGCCAGGGCGTCCAGATGCGGCGTCCAGTAGCGGCGGAAGCGGTCGAGCCAGGCGTCGATCTCCTGGAGCGGCGCGGACCCGACGCTGTAGAGGCGCCGCGTCCCGTCCGGTCGGACGACCGCGAAGCCCGCCTCGCGCAGCACCTTGAGGTGCTGCGACACGGCGGGCTGCGAGATGCCGAACTCCTCCCGGACGACCGACGACACCTCGCCCGAGGACCGCTCGCCGTCGGCGAGCAGCTCCAGGATGCGGCGCCGGACCGGGTCGCCCAGCACATCGAAGGCGTGCACGGGACCCAACATACAGGCGCGGCTTATATAAGCCAAGCCTTAAAAAAGGAGGTCCGATGGGTCAGCGACCGGCGAGGAGGTCCTCGAACGGGACGGGCTCCTCGTACGGGTCGGCCTTCTCGGCGGCTGGGCGCCCGTCGATCGCGGCGGCGAGTTCGGCGCCGGCGCGGGCGATGCGGTCGGGCAGGGCGGTGTCGGCGCTCCCCCAGTCCTCGGACGCGGCGAACACTGCGGTCGGCATGGCGTTCGCGCGCAGATAGGCGAACAGCGGGCGCATCGCGAAGTCGATGGCGAGGGAGTGCCGGGCGGTGCCGCCGGTCGCGCCGAGCAGCACCGGCCGGCCCTCGAGGTCCCCGCGCTCGATCACGTCGAAGAACGTCTTGAACAGGCCGCTGTAGGAGGTGTTGAACACCGGCGTCACCGCGATCAGCCCGTCCGCCCCGGTCACGGCCTGGACGGCGGCGCGGAAATCGCCGGACGGGAAGCCGGTGAGAGTCGCGTCGACCATCGCGTGCGCGTGGTCGCGCAGCTCGACCGTCTCGATCTCCGGGTCCGTTCCCAGCGCCTGCGCGGCGGCCTCGGCGAGGCGGTCGGCGAGCAGCCGGGTGGACGACGGGCGCCCGAGCCCGGCCGAGACCACGGCGAGCGTCGTCATCGCGTCACCTCCGCGTTCTCCTTGGCCGCGACCAGCGAGGCGTGCGTCGGCGCGGTCGCCGGGACGTGCGCGGGCCGCAGCGCCTCGAACTCCTTGCGCAGCACAGGCACGACCTCCTCGCCCAGCATGTCGATCTGCTCCAGGACGGTCTTGAGCGGCAGCCCCGCGTGGTCCATCAGGAACAGCTGCCGCTGGTAGTCGCCGAAGTGGTCGCGGAACGTCAGGGTCCTGTCGATCACCTGCTGCGGGCTGCCGACCGTCAGCGGCGTCTCGCGGGTGAACTCCTCCAGCGACGGGCCGTGCCCGTAGACGGGGGCGTTGTCGAAGTAGGGCCGGAATTCGCGGACGGCGTCCTGGGAGTTCTTCCGCATGAACACCTGCCCGCCGAGGCCGACGATCGCCTGGTCGGCGGACCCGTGCCCGTAGTGCTCGTAGCGGCGCCGGTACAGGCCGATCAGCCGCTGGAAGTGGTCCGTGGGCCAGAAGATGTGGTTCGCGAAGAACCCGTCGCCGTAGTAGGCGGCCTGCTCGGCGATCTCCGGGCTGCGGATCGAGCCGTGCCACACGAACGGCGGCACGCCGTCCAGCGGGCGCGGCGTCGAGGTGAACGACTGCAGGGGCGTGCGGTGCTTGCCCTCCCAGTCGACGACGTCCTCGCGCCAGAGCCGGTGGAGCAGGTGGTAGTTCTCGATGGCGAGCGGGATGCCGTCGCGGATGTCCTTGCCGAACCAGGGGTAGACGGGCCCGGTGTTGCCGCGCCCCATCATCAGGTCGACCCGGCCGCCGGCGAGATGCTGCAGCATCGCGAAGTCCTCGGCGATCTTCACCGGGTCGTTCGTGGTGATCAGCGTGGTCGCGGTGGAGAGGATCAGCCGCTCGGTGCGCGCCGCGACATAGCCGAGCATCGTCGTCGGCGAGGACGGCACGAAGGGCGGGTTGTGGTGCTCGCCGGTGGCGAAGACGTCGAGCCCGGCCTCCTCGGCCTTCAGCGCGATCGCCACCATCGCCTTGATCCGCTCGGCCTCCGACGGGGTCCGGCCGGTGGTCGGGTCGGCGGTGACGTCGCCGACCGTGAAGATCCCGAACTGCATGCCGGCCTCCGAAATAGTAGAACTTTCAAGTATTCTACCGGAACCCCGCCGGCCGCCCCGCTATTCCGGCCCGCGCCGGACCCTCGCCCCGGCCGGGGGAACGCTGCGCTCCAGCGCCTCGATCAACCAGAAGTGGAGCGTGCCGAGGGACACGGGATCGCCGGTGACCAGGCGGAACAGGTCCCAGTACCGGACGACGCGCGGATCGAGCTCCACCTGCGCGTCGCGCAGGATCTCGCGCCGGAACTCTGGGGTGTCCCGCGCGCTCCGCCCGGCGGCGTGCGCGGCCACGAACCGGTCCAGGGCCTTGCCGGGGCCCGGCGCCTCCCCCGCCAGGACCAGCGGCGAAGCCAGCTCCATCGCCTCGCCCATCCCGGCCAGCAGCGACTCCTCGTCGCCCACCACCCGCACGTTCGCCCTGCTCTGCTCCCGCAGCCTGCGGTTCAGCGACCGGTCGCCCGCCAGCACCACCATCTCCGCGTAGGCGACCACCTGCGCCGGGGTCGGGTCGACCGGCGGAGGCGGCACGACCATCTCCAGGAACTCCTCGACCTGCTCGTCCGGAAGCGGCGCCATGATCCGGCGCAGCCAGAACTCCACCAGCGCACCCCGCGCCGCGCGGCCGTCCTCCGCCGCCGCCAGCAGGTCCAGCCGCGCGGACCGCTCGTCCGGCGCCGCCGCCTCGACCGCGCCCAGCGCGGCGCGCCGCCAGGCCAGCGACGCCATCTCCGCCTCCAGCGCGGCGCGCGCCGCGGCCACCGCCTCGCCGAGCGACCGTTCCCCCGCCAGCACGGCCGCGATGGCGGGCAGCCCCAGGCCGAGCCCGCGCAGCCGCCGGACGAGCCGGAGCCGGTCGGCCGCCGCCGCGTCGAACCGGCGGTGCCCTCCGGCGCTGCGGGCGGGCTCTAGGATCCCCTCGTCGCAGTAGAACCGGATCGTCCGGACGGGGACGCCCGTCAGGGCCGCCAGATCGCCGATGCCAAGGGATCCCGGCCCTGTGGCGCCGGTCACACTCACTTGAACCTCCACCGGGCTGGAGTTCCTACGTTACGGGCACGACGTCCACGAGGAGGAAACGAACATGAACGACCATGTGCTCGGAGCCGAGCGGCTCGCTCGGGCGCTGCGCGAGCACGCCGGCGGGATCGCCGGCGCCGTCGCCGGGGCGGACCCGGACGCGCGGGTCCCGACCTGCCCGGAGTGGACGCTGCGCGATCTCGTCGGGCACGTCGGCCAGGCGCACCGGTGGGCCGCCGGGTTCCTCCGCGCCGGCGAGACCGACCTGGTCACGCAGGTGCCCCGGACGGCGCCCGGCCCGGCGGCGGACTGGCCCGGCTGGCTGCGCGACGGCGCGGACGATCTCGTCCGGGCCTTCGAGGCGGACCCGGGCCGCACCGTCGCGCACCCGGTCATGGGGCCGCGCCCGGCCGCGATGTGGCTGCGCCGGATGCTGCACGACACCGTCGTCCACCACGCCGACGCCGCCTTGACCACGGGCGTCCCGTACGGGGTCGCGCCCGACGTCGCCGCGGACGGGATCAGCGAGTGGCTCGTGCTGGTGTCCGAGCCCGCCGCCGCGACGTTCCGACCCGAGCTGGCCGAGCTGCGCGGGCGGGGCGAGACCCTGGCCCTGCGCCCGTCCGAGCCGTCCGTGCCCGGATGGGTGATCAGCCGGCTGCCGGACGGGATCGGCTGGGAGCGCGCATCGCGGGACGGCGACCTGACCGTCGCCGGACCCGTCCGCGATCTGATGCTGGTGTTCGCCCGGCGGCTGGCACCGGGCGACGCCGAGGTGGAGGTGACCGGCGACCGGTCGCTTCTGGACCACTGGCTCGCCCGTACCGCCTTCTGACGAGCCGCGGCCTTCTGACGAGCGGCATGATGGACCGGTGGCGGACGACGGACCGGCGGCGTGGAGCGCCGATCCCCGCGCGGACGGGCTCGGCGCGTTCGCGGGGGTCGAGGACGACCGGGCGGGGTCGCATCCGGGCGTCCGCCATATCCGGGCACTGGGGACGATGTACCGGTTCGACATCCACTATCCGAGCGATGTCGACACGTATCCGGACCGGCAGCGCCAGGAGGTCCGGGGAATGCGGACGGCGGACGGCCGGGAACGCCGCGTCGCCGAGGGCGAGACGTGGCGTTTCGCCTGGTCGTGGTACCTGACGCGGGCGCTGGGGGCGACGACGGGCTTCACGCACGTCCAGCAGTTCTTCGCCTCCGTCCCCGGCGGCGGGCCGGGCGGCGCGCCGGTGCTGGTGATGTCGCTGCGCCGGCGCGGCGGGCGTGACCTGCTGGAGCTGAACGCGATCAGGTCGGGCGTCGTCGTGGACGCCACCGACCTGGCGCCGCTGAGCAGCCGCTGGATCGACGTCGAGGTCGAGGCCCGCTTCGCCGCCGCGCCGGCCGGGCGCGTCCACTGGACGGTCGAAGCCGGCGGCCGGACGGTCGCCGGCGCCGGGCGGGACGGGCTCGACCTCCGGCCCGGCACGGCCGGGATCTCCCCCAAGTGGGGCATCTACCGGTCGCTGAAGGACGCGCCGCGGCTGCGCGACGCGCACCTCCTCCTCAAGGATCTTCGTGCCCGCAGGGAGGGGTGAACCGGGCGGCGCCGACGATACGGTGCAGGTGCGGCGCCGGAACGGGCCGCCCGGAAAGCCGCCCGCGGCCCACCGGAGATCCCTGAGGAGGAACCGTTGAGCCAGCCCTCGCCCGATCCCGGCTCCCTGCGCGACGACGCCGCCGCCCTCCAGGACGACCTCGTCCGGCTCCGCGGCGCCCTGCACCGCGAGCCCGAGCTCGGCCTGGACCTGCCGCGCACCCAGGAGAAGGTGCTCGCGGCGCTCGACGGCCTGCCGCTGGAGGTCACCACGGGCGAGCGGCTGACCTCGGTGACGGCGGTGCTGCGGGGCGCCCGCCCGGGCCCGACGGTGCTGCTGCGCGGCGACATGGACGCGCTCCCGGTGAGCGAGCGCGGCGACGCCGGGGTGATCTCGCAGGTGGACGGGGTCATGCACGCGTGCGGGCACGACCTGCACACCACCATGCTGGCGGGCGCGGCGCGGCTGCTCGCGGACCGCCGCGGCGACCTGGCCGGCAACGTGGTCTTCATGTTCCAGCCGGGCGAGGAGGGCCTCGGCGGCGCGAAGATCATGATCGAGGAGGGCGTGCTGGAGGCGTCCGGCGAGCGTCCCGTCGCCGCGTACGCCCTGCACGTGTTCTCCGCGGCGCTGCCGCAGGGCATGTTCGTGAGCCGGACCGGGCCGGTCATGGCGGCCGCGGACCGGCTGCGGGTCACCGTCCGGGGCGCCGGCGGGCACGGGTCCATGCCGCACCTGGCGAAGGACCCGCTGCCGGCCGCCTGCGAGATGGTCACCGCGCTGCAGACGATGGTGACCCGCGTGTTCGACCCGTTCGACCCGGTCGTGCTGACGATCGGATCGTTCCACTCCGGGACGATGGACAACGTCATCCCGGACGAGGCGAGCTTCTCCGGCACCGTCCGGTCGTTCTCCCCCGCGGCGCACGAGAAGCTGAAGGAGCGGGTGGTCGAGCTGGTGCAGGGCCTGGCCAAGGCGCACCGCCTGGACGTCGACGTCAGCTACCTCCAGGACTTCCCGGTGATGATCAACAACGCCGCCGAGGCCGCGTTCATGGCGGACACCGTCCGGGAGGTCTACGGCGAGGAGCGCTACGTCGACTCGCCGCGGCCGTTCCCCACCTCCGAGGACTTCGCGTTCGTGTGCAACGAGGTCCCGTCGGCCTTCGTCGTGATGGGCGCGTGCCCGGCCGGCACCGACCCGGGCGAGGCGGCGGTCAACCACTCGCCCGAGGCCCGCTACGACGACGCCGTGCTCGCCGACGGCGCGGCCCTCTACGCGGAGCTGGCCGTCCGGCGGCTGGCGCGGGAAGGGTGAGGCGCGACCGGGTGCGGAGCAGGCGAAACATTCCCGCCCGCCCGGTCGTCAGACTGGGGGGCGGGACGGACCGGACCGGCGGAACGGGCGGTCTCCCGCGGCGAATCGGAGGACGCCGGTGTTCATCGGGCTGCTGACGGCGGTGGGCGCGTCGGCGTGTTACGGGACGGGATCGGTCCTGCAGGCGCTCGGCGCCCGGCGGTCCGCCGCCCGCGAGACCACGGCGGGCGAAGGATCGACCGAGTACGGCGGACCGAGCCTGTCCTCCACCGCCAAGGCCGTCGTGACGTGGGAGTTCATCGTCGGGACGGTGCTGGACACGGCCGGGTTCGCGCTCGGCGCGCTGTCGGCCAAGCTGGTGCCGCTGTTCCTGTCGCAGACGGTGATCAGCGCCAACCTGGTGATCACGGCGGTGCTCGGCATCTGGGTGCTGGGCATCCGGCTGGTCCGGCCGGAGTGGATCTCGATCGCCGTGGTGTGCGCCGCGCTGGTCCTGCTGGCCGGCACCGCCGGGCACGAGGGCGCCGGGCGCGTCGCGATCGGCTGGCACTGGGGGCTGCTCGCGGTGTCGGTGCTGCTCGTCGCCGCCGCGCTGCCGATCGTCCGGCTGATGGGGCCGCGCGCCGCGATCCCCGCGGGCCTGCTGTCGGGGCTGTGCTTCGGCGCGGTCGGCGTCGGCGTCCGGGTCCTCAACGGGACCGACCCGTTCGCCTGGCGGGACCTGCTCGGCGACCCCGCGCTGTACGCGATCGCGATCGCCGGCCTCGGCGGGATGTACTTCCACACGCTCGCGCTGCAGATCGGGTCCATCAACGGCGCCACGGCGGCGCTGGTGGCGGGCGAGACGGTGGTTCCGGGCATCATCGGCGTGCTGTGGCTCGGGGACGCGGCACGGGACGGCATGGCGGTCCCCGCGGGCATCGGGTTCGTGCTGGCGGTCGCCGGAGCGGTCGCGGTCGCCTGGTACGGCAACCCGCACGTTCCGGAGGTGCGGGCGCCGGAACCGGCCGGCACGGGCGGGCCCGGCCCGCTCACCTGACCGGCCCCCGGGCCGGACCGGTCAGCCCTCGTGGACGGCCTGGATCTCCAGCGCGATGGCGATCGTGTCGCCGAGCATGACCTTGTCGCCCTGCAGCGGCACGTTGAACTCGATGCCGAAGTCGCGGCGGCTGATCGAGGCGGTCGCGGTGAACCCGGCGCGGGTGCCGCCCCAGGGGTCGGACGCGATGCCGTGGAACTCCGTCAGCAGCCGGACGGGCCGGGTGACGCCCCTGACCGTCAGCTCGCCGTCCAGGTGGTAGCGGGGCTGCCGGGCCCGGCGGCCGATCGCGGCGCGCTCCACGCCGGTCCCGCGGAACGTCATGACCGGGTGGCGCCGGACGTCCAGGAAGTCGGCCGAGCGGACGTGCTCGTCGCGCTCGGCGCTGCGGGTGTCGATGGAGGCCATCCTGATCTCGGCCCGGGCGCTGGAGCGCATCGGGTCCTCCCCGATGGTCACCTCACCGCCGAAGTCGGGGAAGGAACCGCGGACCGTGGTCATCAGGTGCCGGACCGTGAAGGTGATCTCGGAGTGGACCGGGTCGATCGTCCAGCGGCCCGGTGCGAGGCCCCCCGCCTCGTCCCCCATGAAAATCCCCCCAAATAGTGCACTGAGCTTTAAACACGAAAAGTTACCGCAAATCAGACCATGATCGTTGTGAGGGCGCCGTCCGGGGGAATGCTGGACACATGATCGGCGAACACGTGCTGGCCGGATACGTCAACGACGCCGGCGGCCGGGAGGCCCTGGAGCTGGGGCGCGCCATCGTCGCCCTCACCGGCGGCGAGCTGAGCGTGGCCACCGTCCACCCGCCGGGCCGCGCGGGCGCCGCGGCCGAGGCCCACACGCTGCTGGAGCAGGCCGCCGACCTGCTGGGCGAGCAGCCCGCCGAGCTGATGGCCCAGGAGAGCCGCAGCGTCGGCCGCGGCCTCACCTCGCTCGCCGGCCGGATCGGCGCCGACCTGATCGTCGTCGGCTCCCCCGAGGGCGGCGCGCGGGGCCGCATCGGCGTCGGCGCCGCCGCCGACCACCTGCTGCACTCGGCCACCGAGGCCGTCATGCTCGCCCCCGCCGGCTACGTCCCGCCCGAGGAGCTCGGCCGGATCACCGTCATGTACGTCCGGCGCCCCCAGTGCGACGAGGCGGTGGTCCGCGCCGCCCAGGCCGCCGACCGGCTCGACGTCCCGCTCCGCCTGGTCACCCTCGCCATCGGGGACGTCGACGCCGAGCGGCTCCGCGACGACCTGGCGCTGGCCATCCGGCTCGCCGTCGAGTCCGCCGAACTCCTCCCCGAGGACGTCAGCGCCGACCTGGCCGAGGGCGACGACGTCGCCGACGCCCTGGACGACCTCGACTGGCCCGAGGGCGAGCTGCTGGTCTGCGCGTCCAGCGAGGACGCCGCCGCCCACCGGGTCTTCCTCGGCGAGGTCTCCGTCAAGGTGCTGCGGGCCGCGCCCTGCCCGGTGACCGTCCTGCCGAGGGGCTACTTCTGACGGGCTACCTCCGGGTAGCCCGATTTGACCGCTTTCCCGGAACGGCTTGCCGCTCGCGGTTTACCTCGACTACATTCCAGCGAGACCGGAACGTGACCTTGGAACGAGGCACCGACCGGATCCCCCGGTCGGGCGTCCCCTGCCCGAGTCGGCGAGTCGGCAGGGAGCGAGATGGACCCGATCGGCAAGAAGCTGCTCGACGTTGCCCAGAAGCAGCTCGGATACACCGAGCACGGCAGCGGCTACACCAAGTTCGGCGACTGGTACGCCCAGCACATCGACGGCGACCACGACTCCTACTTCAAGACGGCCCCCTGGTGCGACATGTTCCTCGCCTGGGCCGCCGACAAGGCGGGCGTCGCCGAGCAGGCCGGGCAGTTCGCCTCCACGATCGACCACGCCAAGTGGTTCAAGGACCACGACGCCTGGGGGCACTCCCCCGAACCCGGCGCCCTCGTCTTCTACGACTGGTCCGGCTCCGGCGACATCGACCAGATCGACCACGTCGGCATCGTCGAGAAGGTCGACGGCCACACCCTCCACACCATCGAGGGCAACGCCGACGGCTACAAGCTCATGCGCAAGACCCGCGGCATGGACGACGTCGTCGGCTTCGGCTACCCCGGCAAGATCCACGTCACCGAGGCCAAGTACACCCCCAAGCACGCCGCCCCCGCCACCACCGTCGACAAGGTCGGCGACCGCGGCACCGCGACGCACACCCACGAGGAGCAGCACAGCTCCCCCGAGCAGCAGCTCCCCACCCAGGACGTCGTCCTCGGCGGCATCCTCGCCTTCGTGCTGTGCGGCACCGTCGCCCTCGCCGCCGGACGCGTCGCCGCCGCGAAGGCACCCACCGCGCCGCCCATCCGCGTCCGCAAGCGCGGCAAGCACCACCGCCCCTCCACCCCCGTCGCCCTCCCGGCCGGCGTCACCACCGCCGACCTCGACGCCGCCGACGCCGGCACCACCGTCATGCCCGCCCTCTCCCTCGCCGCCGCCCACGAGGCCGAGGACCGCGAATTCTGGGGCCGCATCGCCCACCTGGAGGAGGACAAGGAGCTCGCCTTCTGGAACTCGGTGCACGCCGAGGCCACCGGCTCCGAGCCCATCGAGTACGCAACCGCTCCCGGATTCCGCTAGAGTTGTCCATGCGCGCCGGGGGAAACCCCGGAGCCGACAAGCGGACGTGGCTCAGTTGGTAGAGCATCACCTTGCCAAGGTGAGGGTCGCGGGTTCGAATCCCGTCGTCCGCTCTGAGAGGCCCGTAAGGCCTCGCTCTGGTGGAGTGGCCGAGAGGCGAGGCAACGGCCTGCAAAGCCGTGTACACGGGTTCAAATCCCGTCTCCACCTCGCAGTACACGCAAGGGCGATTAGCTCAGTGGGAGAGCGCTACCTTGACACGGTAGAGGTCACTGGTTCAATCCCAGTATCGCCCACGATGGAGTGGGGAGTGGTGTGCCCGCGGAGAGCGCGGGCCGGCACTCCCTCTTCCTGTTGACCCGGGGGACGACCCCCGGACCCCCGCTGTGGGGGGCTCCGCCCCCCACACCCCCCACGTGGTTGCGGTCTCCTCTTCCGTTGCGGTCCCCACGTGGTTGCTGTCCTTTGGGGCTTCGCCCCTCGCCCCCTCGGTGGTTGCGGTCAGCGAGCAGCCCCCGGTCTCCGCCACCTCCGCTTTTTGGGGCTTCGCCCCTTGCCCCCTTTCGGTGCGGGCTGCCCTTTGTGCGGGTCAGAGGAGGGTGGGGAGGTCTGCGGCGGACTTCAGGAGGTGGGTGTGGGGGTGGCGGCCCAGGTCGGTGGGGGTGCTTGCGCCGGTGGTGACGGCGACGGCGTAGGCGGCGCCGGCGTTGTGGGCGGCGGCCAGGTCGTTGGGGGTGTCGCCGGCGGCGAGGACGCGGTGCACGCTCGTCACGCCGGCCAGCTCCATCGCGCGGAAGATCAGGTAGGGGGCCGGGCGGCTCGCGGGGACCTCGTCGCTGGTGACGAGGCCGTCGACGGTGCCGGGGACGGTCCAGTGCATCGCGTCCAGGATGGACTCGGCGATGTCGCGGGAGTAGCCGGTCTGCAGGACGACCTTGACGCCGGCGGCGCGCAGTTCGCCGATGGCCTCGGTGACGCCGGGGATCGGTCGCGGGGGGACGTCCGCGTAGGCCTTGGTGAGGCGGCGGGTGAAGTCGGTGTAGACGGTGTCGGTGTCGGCGGCGGTGCCGGTCAGTTCGGTCAGCAGGCCGGCGGTGGCCTCGCGCTTGCTGGTGCCGGTCCAGCGGTGCAGGACGTCCGCGGGGACCGGGCGGCCGATGTGGGCCGCCACGGCCTGGTCGAGCGCCGCGTACACCGCGCCGCCCTCCTCGACGGTGGTGCCGGCCATGTCGAGGGCGGCGAGTTCGAACGTCATAGGGCCTCTCCTGTTTCGGGCACGGTGCGCACGAGCGCCAGGTGGTGCGCCCGCTCGTTGGCGATGGTGAAGGTGGCGCGGTCGGGGCGGTAGCGGTCGTCGCCGTACTCGACGGGACGGCCGTCGGTGGTCCTCGCGGTGCGGCGTTCGCGCAGGAGCGGGGCGCCCTTGGCGACGCCGAGCAGGCGGGCGTCGTCGGTGGGGGCGGCGATCGCGTCGATGGTGTGGGTGGCCGCGACGATCTCCACGCCGCGGGCCAGCAGGCCCGCGTAGATGGAGCCCGCGTCCGGGTCGAAGTCGAACAGCAGCAGGCCGATGTCCAGGACGAACGTGCTGCGCTCCAGCATGACCGGCTCGTCGTCGAGCAGCCGGAGCCGCAGCACGTCGATGACCGGCTCGCCCGGCTCCAGGCCGAGGGCACCAGCGGCGACCGGGTCGGCGCCGCGGCGGGCCAGCTCGATGGTGTGCTGGCCGGGACGGTGCCCGGAGAGCTCCACCCACGCGGAGAAGGACAGGAATGTCTCGAACGGCTGGCCCATCGGGCGGCGCCGGACGACGGGGCGGCGGCCCTGGCCGCCCTCGATCAGGCCCTCGTTGCGCAGGGTGGACAGCGCCTGCCGGACGGTGCCGCGGGAGGTCCCGAACTCCTCGACGAGCCGGGCCTCCGAGGGCAGCGGCTCCCCCACGGCGAGCGCGCCGGAGGCGATCCGCTCCCGGAGCGCGTCGGCGAGCTTGGCGTGCAGTGATCCCGACGGCATGGGCTGACCATACAAGGGCCGGTGGCAGCGCTGTCAACGTCCTGTTTTTGCAGGTGAACAGGCGGTTAACTTGTTTGTACAAGTCCTCTCGGGTGGTTGACGGGTGGCCCGCCGGGCCCCGACTCTCGGGGCCATGTCCCCCCTTCCCTCCACTCCTGTGGACCTGCTCGTGGTCGGCGCCGGCGTCGTCGGGCTCGCGCACGCCGTCGAGGCGCACCTGCGCGGGCTGACGGTCGCGGTGGTCGACCGCGACGCGTTCGCGGCGGGCGCCTCGATCCGCAACTTCGGCCATATCTGCGTGACCGCCCAGGACGGCGATGCGCTCCGGTACGCGCTGGCCGCGCGCGAACGCTGGCTCTGGCTGGCCGCCAAGGCGGGCTTCGACGTCGTTGAGGCCGGCACGGTGGTGGTCGCGCGGCGGCCCGAGGAGATGGCCGTGCTGGAGGAGTTCGCCGCAGCGCGGGGCGTCGAGCAGGTGCGGATGCTGGATGCGGACGCTGTCGCGCGGCAAGCGCGGGTGGCCGGGGCGTTGGGCGGCGCGCACTTGCCGCTGGATCTGCGGCTGGACTCGCCGACGGTGGTCCCCGCCGTGGCCGGCTGGCTGGCCGGGCAGGGGGTTCCGATCGCGTGGCGCACCAGCGTGCTGTCGGTGAAGCCGGGCCTGGTCCGTACTTCGCGGGGTGACGTCCGGGCCGCCCGGACGGTACTCGCCGTCGGCCACGATCTCGACCGGCTGCTGCCGGACGTCGCCGACGCCGCCGGGATGACCCGCTGCCTGCTGCGGATGCTGGAGGTCGCGCCGCCCGGCGGCGTCCGGGTCGCGCCGGGCGTGCTGACCGGGCTGTCGCTGCTGCGCTACGGCGGGTTCGCGGCGCAGCCGTCGGCCGCCGCGCTGCGCGAGGCGGTCGCCGCGGAGGCGCCCGAGCTGCTGGACGCCGGGGTGAACCTGATGTTCACCCAGCGTCCCGGCGGCGCGATCGTGCTCGGCGACACCCACCACTACTCCCCCACCCATGCGCCGTTCGACGACGAGGAGACGGCGGGGCTGCTGCTGCGCGAGGGCGCGCGGCTGCTCGGCGCCCCGTCGCTGCGGGTGCTGCGGCGCTGGCGGGGCCAGTACGCCTCGGCGCCCGCCGGGGTGCTCGACGTGGAGGTGGCCCACGGCGTCCGCGCCGTCTCGGTCACCTCCGGCATCGGCATGACCATCGCCCACGGACTGGCCCCCGCCGTCCTGGATTCGCTGTTCTGACCTATGAAAGGCCTTTCCATGCGCCGTTTTCGGCTTTCTGTCGTGCTGGCCGCGCTCGTCCCCGCGGCCGCCCTCGTGCTGGCGGGCTGCGGTGACGGCTCGTCCGGCGCCGCCAAGGGGTCCTGTCCCGGGGGCGAGATCCGTTTCGGCGTCGAGCCGTTCGAGGACGCCGCCAAGCTCACGCCCGCCTACGAGACGCTGGGCAAGGCCCTGGAGGCCAAGCTGGACTGCCCGGTCAAGGTCCAGATCGTCCAGGGGTACTCGGCCGAGGTGCTGGCGCTGCAGAACCACAAGCTCGACGTTGCGCAGTTCGGCCCGCTCGGGTTCGTGTTCGCTTCGCAGCGCACCGGTGCCGAGCCGGTGGCGTCCTTCGGCAACCCGGACCGCTCGGTGTCGACCTACAAGGCCGGCATCTGGGTGAAGAAGGACAGCCCGATCGGGACCATCGCCGACCTCAAGGGCCGCACGCTCGCGCTGTCGGACGCGGGCTCGACGTCGGGTGACGCGCTGCCCCGGTACGCCCTCAGGAAGGCCGGGCTGTCGGAGTCCGACGTCAAGCTGCAGTACGCGGGCGGCCACCCGCAGTCGCTGCTCGCGCTGACCTACGGGAAGGTCGACGCCGCGGAGATCAACACCCAGCAGCAGGCGACCTCGACGGAGGAGCACCAGTTCGACGCCGCGAAGTACAAGCAGATCTGGGCGTCCGACCCGATCCCCAACGACCCGATCACCGTGGCCAAGGACCTCGACCCGGCGTTCAAGAAGAAGCTGGTCTCCGCGCTGACGTCGGTGTCGCCGCAGGACGTGGCGAAGGCGGGCGCGTTCCTCGACGTCGAGCCGGGCCCGCTCGTCCCGGTGACGAAGCAGACCTACCAGCCGCTGTTCGACCTGGCCAGGACGCTCGGCCTCACCGAGAAGAACCTGTAGCGCGATGACCGCCAACGCGCTCACGGTCCGCGGCCTGCGCAAGTCCTTCGGCGGCCGCACGGTGCTGTCCGGTTTCGACCTCGACGTGGCCCCGGGGGAGGTGGTGGCGCTCCTCGGGGCCAACGGGTCGGGCAAGTCGACGGCGCTGAAGTGCGTGGTCGGCCTCGTCCGCCCGGACGGCGGACGGGCCGGCGTGTTCGGCGACGACCTGCTCGACGGGTCCCGCGCGGCCGACCGGGCCCGCACCCGCGTCGCCATGGTGTTCCAGCAGATCCACCTGGTGCGGCGGCGCTCGGCGCTGGACAACGTCTGCGCCGGCGCGCTCGGCCGGCTGCCGCTGCGCCGCTCATGGGCGCCCGTCGCGTTCCCCCGCGAACTGCGCGAGGAGGCGATGGCGTGCCTGGACCGGGTCAGCCTGGCCGACCGGGCGCACGAGCGGGTCGCCGCGCTGTCGGGCGGCCAGCAGCAGCGGGTCGCGCTAGCCCGCGCCCTGTGCCAGCGCGCGGAGGTGCTGCTCGCGGACGAGCCGGTCTCGGCGCTGGACCCGTCGGCCGCCGAGAACGTCATGACCGTGATGACCGAGCTGGCCCGGGCGGAGTCGATCGCGGTCGCGGCGGTGCTGCACCAGCCGGACCTGGCCCGCCGGCACGCCGACCGGCTGGTCGGCCTGCGCGGCGGGCGGATCGCCTTCGCCGGGCCCGCCGGCGAGGTGTCCCAGGACCAGGTGTCCTCTCTCTATGTCGCGGACGAGGAGGTCCATCCGTGAGTGTTCTCGCCACCGAGCGCCCGCCCAAGCGGTCGCCGGTCCCCCGCAGGCGGCGCAGCACGCGCACGCTGGTGACCGGCGGCGCGGTCATCGCGGTGCTCGTCACGTTGCACGTCGCCGCGTGGATCGGCACCGACATGGACCTCGGCCTGCTGGCCGACGGCTGGCACGGCATGGTCCGGTTCGTGTCCGAGGCGGTCCCGCCGGACCTCGCCTGGGACCCGGTCGTCAAGGACGGCCTGCACGCCTGCCTGGTGACGCTGTGGATCGGGCTGCTCGGGACCACGCTGTCGATCCCGTTCACGATCGTGCTGTGCGCGCTCGGCTCGCGCGCCGTCAACGGCAACGCCGCCGTCTACCAGGCCGCGCGGGGCGTCATGTCGTTCCTGCGCGCCGTCCCGGACGTGGTGTTCGCGCTGATCTTCGTCACGGCGGTCGGGCTCGGCCCGTTCGCCGGCGTGCTCGCGCTGGTCTGCAACAACACCGGCGTGATGGGCAAGCTGTGGTCGGAGGCGATGGAGGAGGTCGACGACGGCCCGGCGCAGGCGCTGCGGATCGCCGGGGCGAGCCGCACCCAGCTGGTCGCGCACGCGGTGCTGCCGGCGTGCGTGCCGCAGCTGGTCGGGCTGGTGCTGTACCGGCTGGACGTCAACGTGCGGGCGTCGCTGGTGCTCGGACTGGTCGGCGCCGGGGGCATCGGCTTCCTCATCAACCAGTCGATCCAGGAGTTCCGGTTCGACCAGATGCTCACCTACATCCTGATGGTGCTGGTCCTGGTCGTGGTGGTGGACGTGCTCAGCTCGTTCGTCCGACGCAGGCTCGCGCCGTGACCGCCGATGCGGTCGCGATGGTCTGGCCCGGTGTGGGCGGACGCCACCGGCCGGTGACGGTGCGCCCTGAGGAACTCGTGCCGAGCGAGGCGCTGGTCGAGGTGGAGCTCGCGACGATCTGCGGCTCGGACCTGCACACCGTCTCCGGGCGCCGGCCGGGTCCGGCGCCCGGGGTGCTCGGGCACGAGATCGTCGGACGGGTCGTCCGCCTCGGGGACTCGCCTCCGCGCGACGTCCGCGGCCGGGCGGTCGCCGTCGGGGACCGGGTCGCGGTCGGCATCTACGCGGCGTGTGGGGAGTGCGGGCGCTGCCGCCGGGATCTGCCGCAGAAGTGCGAGCGGCTGTTCAAGTACGGTCACGCGCCGCTGGCGGAGGCCGGGCCGCTGTCGGGCGGCTACGCCACTCATGTGCGCGTCCGCGCCGACACTCCCCTGGCCGTGGTGCCGCCGGACCTGCCCGCCGCGCTGGCGGCGCCGCTCGGTTGCGCGACCGCGACGGCGGTCGCGGCCGTCTCCGCCGGGGGCGCCGAGGTGCGCGGCCGGAACGTCACGGTGTGCGGCGCGGGCCTGCTCGGCCTGCTGGCGACCGCGATGCTCGCCGACCGGGGCGCCGCCGTCACGGTCGTCGATCCCGATGCCGGACGCCGCGCGACCGCCAAGCTGATGGGCGCCGCGAACACCGTCGGCCTCACCGCGGAGCCGCCGCCCGCCGACGTCTACATCGAACTGTCCGGCGCGCCCGCCGCCGCACGGGACGCCGTCGCCCGCACTGCCACGGGCGGCACCATCGTCCTCGCCGGGACCGTCTCGCCCGGCGCGCCACTGGACTGGGAGGCGCAGGACCTGGTGCGCGGCCTGCTCACCGTGCGGGGCGTGCACAACTACGCTCCCGCCCACCTAGCCGAAGCCGCCGCCTGGTCCGAGTCCGCCGCCGCCCGGCTGCCGGTGGACGCGCTGCTCGGCGCCGTCCATCCGCTGGACGGCCTGGACGCCGCGCTCCAGGAGGCCGCCCGGTCCGGCTCGATCCGCGTAGGGGTCGCCCCCAGGGAAATCGATCAGGGCCGCTGAGCGTTGCACACGGTCAGCCGTCCTGAGAAAGGTGTCCCATGCGTGTCGAGATCTGGTCCGACGTCATCTGCCCCTGGTGCTACATCGGCAAGCGCCAGTTCGAGCGGGCGCTCGACGGCTTCGCGCACCGCGACCGGGTCGAGGTCGCCTACCGGGCGTTCCAGCTCGACCCGTCCTATCCGAGCGGCAAGACCGAGGACGTGGCGGACATGCTGGCCGGCAAGTACGGCATGACGCGCGACCAGGCCGTCGAGATGAACCGGCAGATGGAAGAGCGCGCGGCCGGGGTCGGGCTGGAGTACCACCTCGACGGCGGGCAGGTGGGGAACACCGCCGACGCGCACCGGCTCGTCCGCCTCGCGGGCGAGCAAGGCGGGCAGGGGGTCCAGGATGCCGTCGTGGAGGCCCTCTACAAGGCGCACTTCACCGACGGGCGCTCGATCTTCGACCGCGACTCACTGGTGAGCGTCGCCGCCGAGGCCGGACTCGACCCGGAGGCGGCCCGCGCCACCTTGGCGTCTAGTGAGTTCACCGACGAGGTGGACGCCGACCAGCGCGAGGCCCAGCGGCTCGGTGCGACCGGCGTCCCCTTCTTCGTCGTCGACCGCCGCTACGGCGTGTCCGGCGCTCAGCCCGCCGAGGCGTTCACGCAGGTCCTCGACCGCGCCTGGGCCGACGCCCGCTCCTAGGCGCGGGCCCAGCGGGCCGGGACGGCGCCCGCGCGGCGGCGCCGCGCGGGCGGGGACGCGGCGGGCAGGCGGACGGTGAAGGTCGCACCGGCCCCCGGACGTCCGGTCGCCTCGATCGTGCCGCCGTGGCTCTCCACGACCTCGCGGACGAGGGAGAGCCCCAGCCCGAAGCGGCGGCCGCTGCCGTGCGCGCCCCGGGCGAAGCGTTCGAAGATCCGTTCGGCGTCGGCCGGGTCGAAGCCGGTCCCGTCGTCGCGCACGGTGAGTTCGACCCGGTCGCCGTCGCGCGCCACCGCCACCTCGACGCGGCCTCCGGGGGGCGTGTACCCGATGGCGTTGTCGAGCAGCGCGCACACGACGCGGCGCAGCGCCGTCTCGATCCCGTCCACGACGCAGGGCGCACCGGCGCCCGCGACCTCCAGGGCGATGTCCCGCGTCCGCGCGCGGACGGACTCGGCGGCGGCCACCGAGGCGACGACGCCGGCGAGGTCCACGGCGCTGCCCTCGACCGCGTGGGGACGCAGCCGGGCCGACAGCAGCAGGTCCTCGATCACCTCGCCGAACTGCCGGGTGTCGGAGACGATCGCGCCGAGCTCGTCGCCCAGCGCGCCCGCGTCGGTGCGCCTCGCCAGCAGCTGCGCCCGGACGTGCAGGCGCGTCAGCGGGGTGCGCAGCTCGTGGCTGGCGTCGGCGACGAACCGGCGCTGCCGGTCGAGCGCCTCGGCGAGCGGGGAGATCGCCCGCCGCGCGAGCAGCCGGCCGGTGATGAGCGCGGCGAGCAGCCCGCCGATCTCGGCGACGCCCAGCGCCTTGTAGAGGCGGTGCCGCTCCTGGATCTGGTAGCGCCGGTCGAGGGCCGCCTGCACGACGACCGGGCCGTGGTGCTCGGTGCGCACCAGGTAGCTGATGCCGTCGATGCGGTGTTCGCGCACGAGCGTGCCGCGAGCGCGCAGATCGGCCTGGACGGGGAGCTCGGCCGGCGCGTTCGGCGTCCGGCGGACCCGGCCGTCGCCGATGGAGAACATCCACACGCAGGGAGGCGCGTTCTCGACGGCGTTCGCGGCGATCACGTGCCGCAGGTCGCGCTCGGCGTCGCTGCGCTGCCCGGCGCTCATCGCCAGGTAGACCAGCGCGCCGACGAGCGCGATCACGACGGTCGCCGCCGCCGCGAGTTGCAGGGTGAGGACCCATCCGACCCTCGAGAGCACGCGCGCGTCCGGTCCTTGCACGGGGCCTCCTCCGCCGCCCGGCCTCACAGCTCGCCCGCCCGGTAGCCGAGGCCGCGGACGGTGCGGACGGTGCCGCGGCCGAGCTTGCGCCGCAGGTAGTGGACATAGGTGTCGACGATCGATTCCGAGGTGGTGTCCTCGAAGACCCGCGCGCGCAGCTCGGCGCGGCTGAACACCATGCCGGGCCGCCCGGCGAGGACGCGCAGCAGCTCGAACTCGCGGGCGGACAGCTCGTGCTCGGTGCCGTCCGCCAGCCGCGCCCGGTGCTGGACGAGGTCGATCTCCCCGGCGCCCAGCGGCAGCGTCCGCTCCCGGTCGGCGTGCCGGCGGCGCAGCGCCCGGATCCGCGCCAGCAGCTCGTCGACGTCGAACGGCTTGACCAGGTAGTCCTCGGCGCCGGAGTCGAGCCCGGCGACCCGGTCGGCGACCGTGCCGAGCGCGGTCAGCACGAGCACCGGGGTGGCGACGCCCTTGCCGCGGACCCGGCGGAGGACGTCCAGGCCGTCCAGGCCGGGCAGTATCCGGTCGACGACCAGGACGTCATAGGCGCGGGCGAGCGCCAGGTGCAGCCCGCGGTGCCCGTCGGGGGCCACCTCGACGCGGTAGCCCTCGCCGGTGAACAGCTCGTCCAGCATTCCCGCGATCTCGGCGTCGTCCTCGATGAGGAGGATCCGGGGCGGATGCGTGCGCACCCCTCCAGGATTCCACGGGCTTGATCTTGACGGCAGGTGCCCGCTCGACGCCGTCGCCGCATGGAACGTGTCAAGGCGCGGGGACGTGGAGGACGAACGGTTCGCAGTGCGCCCGGACGCCCCACGGTCCGCCGGAGACGCCGAGCCCGCTGTGCTTGGTGCCGCCGAACGGTTCGGCCAGGGACATCCGCATGTGCCCGTTCACCCAGGCGGTTCCGCACTCCAGCCGTCCGGCGATCTCGGCGGCGCGGCCGGCGTCGGTGCCCCAGACCGAGCCGCACAGGCCGTACGGGGTCGCGTTGGCGAGGGCGACCGCCTCCTCGACGTCGCGATAGGGGACGAGAGGGAGCGCAGGGCCGAACTGCTCCTCCTCGACGATCCGCATGCCGGCTTCGGCGCCGGCCAGCACGGTCGGGGCGAAGAAGAAACCGGGGCCGTCGAGGGGGCCGCCACCGGCGGCGGCGCGGGCGCCGCCAGCCAGCGCCTCGGCGACGAGGCCCGACACGCGCTCGTACTGCGGGCGGTTGGCGATGGGGCCGATCTGCGTGGCCGGGTCCATGCCGTCGCCGACGACGGCCTTCGCGGCGCGTTCCGCGAGCGCCTCGGCCAGATCGTCGTGGAGGGCGGCGGGGGCGTAGACGCGTTTCACCGCCATGCAGATCTGGCCGCAGTTGGCGAAGGCGCTCCAGAACAGCGCGTCGGCGACGGCGTCCACGTCGGCGTCGTCGAGGACGATCGCCGCGTCGTTGCCGCCGAGTTCCAGCGTGAGGCGCTTGAGGTCGGGCGCCGCCGCGGCGGCCACGTGCTTCCCGGTCGCGACCGACCCGGTGAAGTTGATCTTCCGGATGCCGGGGTGGGCGGCCAGCCGCTCCCCCAGCGGGTCGGCGCCCGAGACGACGTTGAGCACGCCGGGCGGGAGCACGTCCGCCAGGACGCGTCCCATCGCGAGCGTCGCCAGCGGCGTATACGGCGACGGTTTCAGCACGACGGTGCATCCGGCCGCCAGCGCGGGCGCCACCTTCGCCGCGCCCAGTTGCAGCGGGAAGTTCCACGGCGCGATCGCGGCAACCGGACCGACCGGGCGCCAATGCACGTGGACGCGCTCGCCGTCGGCGCCCTCCATCACGTCCGGGGCGATCTCCAGCTCCGCGAGGTGCTGGAAGCGGGCGGCGGCCCGCGCCACCTCCGCCTCGGCCTCCCGCAGCGGCTTGCCCTGCTCGGCGGTCAGGACGGGCGCCAGCTCGCCCGCCGCCTCGCGCAGCGCGGCGGCCGCGGCGGCCAGCCGTTCGCGGCGCGCAGCGGCGTCGGCGCGCCAGCCCGGCCACGCCTCGCCCGCGGCCAGCACCGCCGCGTCGAGGGCGGTCTCGTCGCAGTCGGGCGCGCGGGCGAACTCCTCCCCCGTCGCCGGGTTCACGACTCCGATCGTCCGGCCGGAACCGACGGGCTCGCCGCCGATGAGCATCTCGGTCATGCGTCCGCCTTCAGCAGCCGGGACGGGTTGACGGAACTGATCTCGTGCACCTGCTCCTCGCTCAGCCCGAACGCGCACATGTGGGCGCGCAGCAGGCGGAGGGCCTCGACGGTGTTGGGGAACAGCGGTTCGCCGGCGTCGCTGGACAGCGTCACGTGCCGGGTGCCGAGTGCCTGGATCGCCGCGCACATCCGCGCCGGGTCGACGCCGAGCAGCGGGGAGATCTCGTCGTAGGTGAAGTTCATGGTGATCCCCGCCGACGCCAGCTCGCGCATCTGGTCGAGGGACAGGTCGATGAACGGGCTGAACGGATGGTCGATCACCGCCTTGGTGATGCCGAGGCTCCGGACCTCGTCCGCCATCGCGTAGATCTCCTCGTGCGTGGCGTGCGCGAACGAGACCATGACGTCGTGGTCGGCGGCGATGCGGAACACCTCCTTGTACTCCGGCTTCAGCGAGCCCTGCTCGTCGAGCGTGTACGCGCCTGCGCGCAGGGCGTCCGGCCACGGCAGCGGGTCGCTCCACTGGCGGGAGTCCTCGCCCCACCAAACGGGCAGCCCGCCGACCTTGTGCAGCGTGTTGGCGCTGCGGAAGACCGGCATCCACACGGCGGACGCGCCGTCCTCGATCGCGCGGCGGGCCGCCTCCGGCAGCGGCATGCCGCGGGTGTCGGTGGCGATCCACCCGGACCAGAGCCGCACCGGCTCGACGCCGGTGTCCTCGCACCACCGTTCGAGGTCGCGCCGGACCGCCCGGACCACCTCGGCGGGGCCGGGCGCCTCGGGCCGGTTCATGCCCACGACGCTCTTGAACAGCAGCCCCTTCATCCCGCTGGCCGACGCCAGCTTCGCGATCGCCAGGGCGTCCTGCTGCCCTTCGTGGGCGTGGCAGTGGATGTCGACCGCGTTCTCGACACCGAACACGGCCGGCGGGACGAGCGCCTGCCCGCGATAGCCCATCCGGGCGCGGTAGGAGGCGAGGAAACGGTCGTGCGGAGCGCCGTTCGGGCGGCGCAGCCGCGCTTCGGCGAGCAGTTCGTCGTCCAACCCGATCAGCCTTTCTCTCCCGCGGTCCGCAGGTTCTCGAAGTGGGCGGCGGCGAGGCGCTGCCGCCGGGCGTCCAGCACCATGTACGTGCCGTAGACGAGCTGGACGAGGCTGCGCCACACGTCCTCCCACCGGTCGCGCAGCCGCAGCAGCGCCAGCCGGGCCCCCGCGCGGAGGGCCGGCGCCGGGGCGCCGCGCGGGGCGAGCAGGCACGGCCCCCGGTTCGGGAGGGAGCGGGTGTGCGCGGCGGACGACGACAGCGCGAAGCGGCGGAGCGTCTCCCGCGTCACCGCCCGCATGGCGGCGGGCGCGACGCCCCGGGCCGGGCAGGGCCGGTTCGCGGTGACGCCGAACGGGATGTGGTTCGCGCCGCGCGCCGGCACGCGTTCCCACCGGCCGGGGTCGAAGCGGTCGGCGTCCTCGAACCCGGTGCCGTGGAACTCGGGGTAGTTGAAGCAGAGCACGGACCCTGCGGGCAGCGTGGTCCGCTCGTCAACGGGTATGTCGGCCGAGGTGATGCGGTGCGCGATGCCGAACAGCGGATAGCGGCGCATGCTCTCCTCGATGACGCGGTCCAGGTAGGCGTCGTCGGCGGGATCGTCCGCGAGGCGGCGCTGCACGTCCGGATGCTGGGCGATCGCCATCAGCAGGTGCGCCATCGCCTCCGACATCTGCACCACCGCCGTGTTGAAGAACGCCCCTTGCAGGTAGAAGACCTGCTCGTCCTTCGACAGCCGCTCCGGCAGCGGGAACCGGACGTCGCCGAGACGGTCCCGGAGGTAGTCGGTCAGCCGGCCGCGGCGGTCCATGTGCCGCAGCCCGCAGCACTTCAGGGCGGTGATGACGTCGTCGGCGTTCGCGACGATCAGAGCGCGGGCGTGCGCCGGGCACCGCTCGCCGAAGACCAACTCGTAGGAGAACTCCGCCCAGATCGGCATCATCAGGTCGCGGAGGCGGACGAGCCCGGGCCCGGTCCCGTCCAGCACGCGGGCGGCGCAGCGCTCCGCGAGCGCCGCCGTCTCGCCCTTCGGCCGGGCCAGGATCCGGCGGGTGGCGCGGGCGACCTCGTCGTAGCGCTCCCCCGGTTCGAGATGCTCCTGATGGACGTGCGGGCCCGGCGCCAGCCAGTACCAGAACAGGTCCGACAGCGGCGCGCCCTCGCTGCGCCCGTCCGCCGCCGGATGGGAGTAGACCTCCCGGAACCGGTCGGCGCCGACCAGGTCGCCCGGGATCGGGACGCCCTCCTCCCCGTTGACCCGCGCGAAGATGCGCACCCGCAGGGCGACCACCGTGCGGGGCAGCCAGTACGGCAGGCTCGCGAGAACGGCGATCGCCGCCACGGCGACCGTCGCGATCAACATGCCCCCTCCTGGACGAGGTCGGGGCCCGTCTCCTGCGGGGCGGCGCAGCCGCAGAGCACGAGCGCGTTCTCCAGCTCCCGCCGCAGCAGCCCGAGGACCTCCGTCACCCCGTCCTCGCCGCCGGCGGCCAGGCCCCACAGCGCCGGGCGGCCGATCGCGACCGCGTCCGCGCCCAGCGCGAGCGCTTTGATCACGTCGGTCCCGCGCCGCACGCCCCCGTCGAGCAGCACCGGGACCCGTCCGGCGACGGCCTCCGCCACCGGCGCGAGCCGGGTGATCGAGGCGGGCACCGTGTCCAGTTGCCGGCCGCCGTGGTTGGACACGATGACCGCGTCCGCGCCCCGCTCGACGGCCAGCCGCGCGTCGTCGGGACGCAGTACGCCCTTGACCACGATCGGCAGGTCCGTGACGCCGCGCAGCCGGTCGAGGTCGTCCCAGGAGATCCCCGGCGACAGCACGACCTGCCGGACGTGGCCGGTCCGCGCCGGGTCGCCGGGCTCGCGCAGGTTCTCGCAGCGCA
The DNA here is from genome assembly GCF_039529375.1 of Actinomadura napierensis. NCBI lineage: Bacteria > Bacillati > Actinomycetota > Actinomycetes > Streptosporangiales > Thermomonosporaceae > Actinomadura > Actinomadura napierensis. Next base: position 13,143 of record NZ_BAAAMR010000065.1, on the reverse strand, counting down.
CGCCGGGCGGCAGGTCGTGGAAGCCGTTGCGGTCGCCGCGCTCGTTGCGGCCGAGGGCGGGCGAGTCGGCGGTCACCACCAGCGCGCGGCACCCGGCCGCCTCCGCGCGCCGGACGACCGCCTCGGTGAAGGCCGGGTCCGGCTGCGGGTAGAGCTGGAACCACAGCGCCGGGTCGGGCGCCGCCTTGCGCGCCTCGGCCGCCACCTCCTCGATCGCGACCGTGGAGAGCATCGCCGCGATCATGATGACGCCGGCCTTCGCGGCGGCCCGCGCGGTCGCCCGCTCGGCGTCCGGATGGGCGAGCCGGTGGAACGCGGTGGGCGCGAGCATGACGGGCATCGACGCCTCGTCGCCGAGGACGGTGACGCCGAGCCGCGGCGTTCCGGCGCCGCGCAGCACGCGCGGGAGAAGGGCGAGGCGGGCGAACGCGGCCTCGTTGGCGCGCACGGTCACCTCGTCCTGCGCGCCGGACGCGAAGTAGTCGTAGTGGACCGGATCGAGCCGTTCGCGCGCGAGGTCTTCGAACTCGCGGACGTTCACCGGAGCGCCCACGTCAGGCCCCCGCCGGGGTCAGCGCGGACGCGGCGAAGGCGCGGAGCGGCTCGCGGAACTCCTTCTCGCCCGACCAGTCGTTGCAGATGTCCTCGGGCAGAAGCAGCCTGCCTGCGAGCTCCCCGTCCCGGTAGTAGCGGATCACCGGGTGCAGGTAGCGGTCCTCCTTGGACGGGTCCGCCTCCCAGGCGCGCCCCGCCTCGATGTCGAACGGGTCGATGTCGGCGTGCCCGGCGCCGTACTCCAGGCTGACGGTGAACCAGGCGCGCTCGTCCTCGCCCTCCATGTGCGCGGCGACGTGGTCGAGCGGCAGCTCCTCCAGATAGCGGGCGCGGCCGTCGCCGACCGCGACGACGTCGCAGAGGAAGCCGTACTGCTGCCACAGCGCCGAGGTCCGGTTGATCCGGTCCAGCACGGCGCCGGCGATGGCGCCGGGCTCGGCCGGGATCTCGCGCTCGGGCCAGTCCACGCCTTCGTACCTGCGCTCCAGCATCCGGTGCAGCGCGCGGACGCCGTAGCGGAACCCGTGCAGGAACGCGCTGGTGAACTTCTTGAAGTCGCGGGACTGCGTGATCGTCCCGGCGAAGAACAGGTCCGGCACGTCGACCGACTCCCACTGCGTGGTGAGCGCCGGAAACCGGTCGTTGATCACGAGCCGCGGCCGGCACGTCTCGTCGAAGATCGAGGCGTCCATGCGGAAGCCGGTGCAGTTGATGACCCGGTCGTACTCCAGCGTCACGACCTTGTCGCGCCGGGCGTAGGCGATCCGCGCCCGGTAGGCGCCGCCGGCGCGGTCGATGCGCTCGACGCGGCCGTCCAGGACCATGTTCTGCGTCTTGAGCTGGTAGGTGTCCAGGAAGTTGTTGTTCACCGCGCGCAGGTGGCCGATGAAGTGCGTCCGCCACGCGAACCTGACCTCGCTCGGACCGATGACGTGGATGACGGCGGCCCGCTCGACCAGCGCGTCCGCGGTCTCGAACGCCGAGTTGCCCTTGCCCAGGATGAGGACCCGCTGGTCGGTGAAGTCGTCGGGATCGACCGAGACGTCGGAGTAATGCTCGACGCCCTCGATCCCCGGGATCGCGGGGACGTTCTGCTTCCCGAACCCGGTCGCGACGATGACGCGCCTGGCCTGGTGCACGTCACCGTGCTGGTCGGTCACCTTGAAGTGCCCGTCCTTGGCGACGTTGACGACCCGGGTGTCGTAGCGGACGTCCAGCTTCAGCGTCGTCGCGTAGTCCGCCAGGTAGCGGACGTAGTCGTCGGCGTGCGGGAAGTAGGCGTCGGTGTACTTCGACAGCACCAGGTCCGGAACGTCGCTGAGCATCGAGTTCCAGTCCATCCGCAGGTTCAGCTCGGGATCGTCCCAGCCGGTGTGCGGCTTGTTGATGGAGATCATCCTGCGGTGCCGGGGGAACGTCCGGTAGAAGGTCCCCGGGCCGGGCCCGCTCTCCAGGATGGTGTGGTCACGGCCCGCGCGCCGCAGCAGATGACCGAGCTGCAGGCCCGCCGGACCCGCGCCGATAACGAGGTAGTCCCGGATTCCGTCCACCGTGCCGCCTCCGTCGACTCGCCGATCGAACGCCGCAGACGGTAGGACGGTGATCTCAGAAGGTTCTAAGAAAGCGCGGACCTGGACGCCTGTCCAGCGGCGCGACCGGAACCCCGTCCGGAACATGAAACATAATCCGATTCGGATGTCGACAGGCGGGGTGGAAAACGTCTATTTTTGACGAATCTTCAGCCCGAACCAGCGAGGGGGCCCTGTGCAGACTCGAGCGGCGATCCTGTGGGACAAGAACACCGAGTGGAGCGTCGAGGACATCGAACTCGACGACCCCAAGGCCGGTGAGGTCAAGGTCAAGCTCGCGGCCTCCGGCCTGTGCCACTCCGACGAGCACATGGTCACCGGCGACATGGTGATCGACAAGGAGATCGCCGACCTGATGGGCTGGAAGCAGTTCCCGGTCATCGGCGGGCACGAGGGCGCCGGCGAGATCGTGGAGGTCGGCGCCGGGGTCACCTCGGTGAAGGAGGGCGACCACGTCGTCCTGTCGTTCATCCCGGCGTGCGGCCGCTGCCCCTCCTGCGCGCAGGGCCGCCAGCACATCTGCGACCTCGGCGCCTTCCTGCTGTCGGGCCGGCAGATCAGCGACATGACGTCGCGGCACCACTCCAAGAACGGCGAGGACCTCGGCACCATGTGCTGCACGGGGACGTTCGAGCCGTACACGGTGGTGAACGAGTCGTCCGTCATCAAGATCGACGACTGGATCCCCCTCGACAAGGCCGCGCTGGTCGGCTGCGGCGTCACCACCGGCTGGGGCTCGGCGGTCAACGCCGCAGGCGTGCAGGCCGGCGACACCGTCGTGGTGATCGGGATCGGCGGCATCGGGATGAACGCGGTGCAGGGCGCGGCGATGGCCGGCGCCCGGCACGTCATCGCGGTCGACCCGGTCGAGTGGAAGCGGGAGAAGGCCGTCTCCGTCTTCGGCGCCACCCACGGCGCCGCCTCCATCGAGGAGGCGCAGGCGATGGTCGCCGAGATGACCTGGGGCGCCAACGCCGACAAGGTCATCCTGACCGTGGGGACCGCCACCGGCGACCTCATCGGCCCGATGATGGGCATGGTCACCAAGGGCGGCCGCGGCGTCGTCACGGCGGTCGCGCCGGTCATGCAGGAGGACGTCAAGCTCAACCTGTTCGACCTCGCCATGCAGCGCAAGGAGCTGGTCGGCTGCATCTTCGGCAACGCCAACCCGCGCCGCGACGTCACGCGCCTCCTGCGCCTCTACGAGGAGGGCAAGCTCAAGCTGGACGAGCTGATCACCAACACCTACAGCCTGGACGAGGTCAACCAGGGCTACCAGGACATGCGGGACGGCAAGAACATCCGCGGCCTGATCAAGTACTGATCACGGCCGGCGCGGCCGCGCCGGCCGGACCTGGAGAGGCCGCCTCGGGGACGCACCCGGGGCGGCCTTCGCACGCGCCGGCGCGTCCCCGGCGCCGCTCTCCGACCTGAACCGATCCAGGCCCCGGGCCGTACAACCGGATGTGGCCGCCGCGCCCGGGATCGAAGCCGGGCTTCGGACGGCCACGTGCAGTCACGGGCCAGGCTGGGGAGAACCGAGATGTCGGTGTTTCATGCGTTCCGTTCGGCGAGCGCGGACCGCGAGGACGAGGCCGGGCGGGAACCCGGCGACCCGCCCGCGCGGGGCCGGCTGCGGCGCGTCGCGGCATGGACGGCGACCACGCTGGCCTGCCTGCTGGTGCTGTTCGCCCTGGACGCACCGGACCGGTTCGACCGGCTGACGCCCGGGCAGTTCGTCCGGATCCCGGTCGAGGCGCTCCTCACCGTGGCGCTGGTCCTCGTGCTGCCGGAGCGGGCCCGGCGGTGGGTCGCGGCACCGCTCGGCGCCCTCCTCGGTGTGGTGGTCATCTTCAAGGTGATGGACATCGGCTTCGACGCCGTCCTGGTCCGCCCGTTCAACCCGGTGTTCGACTGGAGCTTCCTGCGGCCCGGGTTCGAGTTCGTCGACACCTCCGTCGGACGGCCGGCCGCGATCGGCCTGACCGCGCTCATCGTGCTCCTGGTGATCGCGGTGCCGGTGCTGATGGCGCTGTCGGTGCTGCGGCTGACCCGGCTGGCCGCCCGGCATCGCACCGCGACGGGCAGGACGGTCGCGGTCCTCGGGACGGCGTGGGTCGCGTGCGGCGCGCTGGGCGTGCAGGTCGTCCCCGGCGTCCCGCTGGCGTCGGGAAGCGCCGCGGAACTCGCCTACGACCACGCGCGGCAGGTCGGGTCGAGCCTCAACGACCGCAAGGTGTTCGCCAAGCAGGCCGCCGTCGACGCCTTCCAGCACACGCCCCCGAGCCAGATGCTGACCGGCCTGCGCGGCAAGGACGTCGTGCTGGCGTTCGTGGAGAGCTACGGACGCTCGGCGGTCGAGCACCCGGAGTACGCGCCGCAGGTGGACGCGGTGCTGGACGCGGGCAGCCGGCGGCTCAAGGCGGCCGGGTTCGGCGCCCGCAGCGGCTACCTCACCTCCTCGACCGCGGGCGGCGGGAGCTGGCTGGCGCACTCGACGCTGCTGTCCGGGCTGTGGATCGACAACCAGCAGCGGTACCGGACGCTGACGTCGAGCAGCCGCTTCACGCTCACCCGGGCGTTCGGCGAGGCGGGCTGGCGGACGCTCACCGTCCAGCCCGCGATCACCCGGTCGTGGCCGGAGGCGTCGTTCTACGGCTATAACAAGGTCTACGACGACCGGAACCTCGGCTACAAGGGCCCCCGGTTCAGTTACGCGACCATGCCGGACCAGTACACGCTGAACACGCTGCAGCGCGACGAGCTGAGCGCGCCGAAGCGGGCGCCGGTGATGGCGGAGCTGGCGCTGGTGTCCAGCCACGCGCCGTGGGCGTCCATCCCGAGCCTGGTCGACTGGAGGACGGTGGGCGACGGGTCGGTGTTCGCGGGGATGGGCAAGGGCGAGAACGCGGCCTGGCCGTCGTCCGGCCGGATCCGCGGGGAGTACCGCAAGTCCATCGAGTACACGCTGAACACGCTGGTGTCCTACATGCTGACCTACGGGACGAAGAACACGGTGCTGGTCTTCCTCGGCGACCACCAGCCCGCGCCGACGATCGCCGGGCAGCACGCGAGCCGGGACGTCCCGGTCACCATCGTGGCCCGCGATCCGGCCGTGCTGGACCGGATCTCCGGCTGGGGCTGGCAGGACGGCCTGCGGCCGGCGCGGACCTCGCCCGTCTGGCCGATGAGCACGTTCCGCGACCGCTTCCTGACCGCCTTCGGCTCGACGCCCTCCGCCTCTTCCGCGCCGGCGGCGTCGCACAGGTGACCTCGGGCCCCCGATGGTGGGACCTTGGGGTGATGAGGTCGCTGGCGGTGGCGCTCGCCGTGGTCGCGCTGCTCGCCGCGATGGCGGCGGCGATGGTCACGACGGCGGTGCGGCAGACGCCGACCATCGACGAGCCGGTGTACGCCGGCGCGTCGCTGGTGTACCTGCGGGAGCACGACCTGCGCGACAACCCGGAGCACCCGCCGCTCGGCAAGCTGGTCATCGGGGTCGGGCCGGAGCTGGCAGGCGTCCGCCTGGACCGGTCCTACACCGGGCCGCAGGAGGCGATCGGGCGGCACCTGCTGTACGAGTCGGGCAACGCCCCTGACCGGGTGATGCTCGCGGCCAGGCTGCCCATGATCGTGCTGACGCTGCTGTTCGGGCTGGTCGTCTTCGCCTTCGCGCGCGACCTGGCCGGCGCGGCCGGCGGGCTGACGGCGCTGGGCCTGTACGCGTTCTCGCCCGACGTCATCGCGCACGGATCGCTGGCCACGCTGGACGTGCCGGCGGCCGGGTTCGTCCTGACGTCGGTGTGGCTGCTGTGGCGGGCGCGGAACCGGCTGTGGCCGTACCTGCCGCTCGCGGGGGCGGCGCTGGGCGCGGCGCTCGCCACCAAGATGAGCACCCTCGCGGCCGTTCCGGTGCTGCTGGCGCTCGCGGCCGTCCCGGCGTGGTCCGCGTACCGCCGGGGCGAGGACAAGTCGGTCCGGAAGGCGATCCTGCGCGGTGCCACCGCGGCGGCCGGGGTCGCGGTGATCGCGGTCGCGGTGGTGTGGGCGAGCTACCTCGCCGTCGATCCGCGGCTGCGGTGGACGACCCCGCCAGGCGTCCCGTCCATCGGCGGGCTCCGCGGGCTCGCCGCGGACGCGCTGCCCTTCCCGCGCCCGTACCGGGACGGGCTGCGCATCCAGTTCGGGTTCGAGGACGCGACGTGGACCGGCTTCCTGTTCGGCCACCAGTACCAGGGGTCGCTCTGGTACTACCTGCCGGCCGCGCTCCTGGTGAAGACGCCGCTGGGGATGCTGGCGCTCTGGCTCGCAGGCGCGGCGGCCATGGTGTCGGTGCGGCGGCTTCGTCCGGCGGCGCCGTACGTGCTCGTGCCCGCGGCGGTGCTGCTGGCCGCCGCGATGGCCGGATCCCGCGACCTCGGCGTCCGGTATGCCATCTTCGTCCCGATCCTGCTGGCGGTCGCGGCGGGCTGCGCGGTCGCGGTCCGGTGGCGGTGGACGCCCGTGGCGGCGGCCGGGCTGGTCCTGTTCGTCGCGGTCAGCTCGGTCCGGACGTTCCCGTACTACCTGCCGTACTCGAACGAGGCGTTCGGCGGGCCGTCCAAGACCCACCTGCGGCTGCACGACTCCAACGCCGACTGGGGGCAGGACCTCGGCCGCCTCGCCGGCCGCCTGCGCGACCGGTACGCCGGGGAGCCGGTCTGGCTGGCCTACAAGGGCAGCGGCGTCCCGTCGAGCTACGGGATCGCCGCCTCCGACCCGCTCGCCGTCCCGCCGGACCGGGTCCGCGGCATCCTCGCGGTGTCGGACAGCTGGATCGCCAAGGCCGATCCCCGCATACTCGCCCTCATCAGGACGAGCGAGCCGATCGACGAGGTCGGCCACACCATCACCATCTACCGGCGGCCGGCGCCCGCGGCGCGGTAGCCCGTGCGGCGCATGCGCGGTCCGGTGCGGGAGATGTAGACAGGACGACACGTCGAAGGGGAGGACGCCATGCTGGTCCGAGAGGCGATGACCTCACCGGTCGTGACGATCCCGCGGACGGCCACGGTCCGCCAGGCCGCCCGCGTCCTGCACGAGCACGAGATCACGGCGCTGCCCGTCCTGGACGAGAACGGTCGGCTGGCGGGGATCGTCAGCGAGATGGACCTGCTGCGCGGCGCGTTCGAGGCCGACCCGCGGGCGTTCTCGCGACCCCTCGCCACCTCCGCCGGGCCGCCCCCGCGGTCCGTGGAGGAGGTCATGACGCGGGAGGTGGAGACCGCCCGCCCGGGCACCGACGTCGCCGCGCTCGCCGAGACGATGATGCGGACGCGACACAAGAGCGTCCCGGTGCTGGACGGGGCCGTGCTCGTCGGCATCGTCAGCCGCCGCGACCTGATCGCGCTGCTGGCCCGCGGCGACGCGCGGATCAGGGACGACGTGCTGGCCGCGATCACCGAGTACGGTCCCGGCGGGCACGCCTGGGAGGTGTCGGTGAGCGACGGGGTGGTGGTGCTGACCGGGCCGGCCGACGAGGCGGCGCAGCGCGTCGCCGACGTGCTGGCCCGCACCGTGGCCGGCGTCACCCGCGTCTCCGTGCGCACCCCGGAGCCCGGCGGAGCCCGCGGCGGACCGGGCTGAGATCATGGGTCCCATCGGGAGGGAGCCATGACCAGCGTTCGTCCGCGCCGCGTCGCGGCGGCCCTGCGGCGGCTGCGCCGCCGGTTCGGGTTCGACGGCAACCCGCTGCGCCGGGACGTCGACCGCCGGCAGCGGGCCGTCGGGATGGGGGCCGCCGCCGCTTTCGCGATCGCGGCGCCACCCGCCTGCGCGAGCGCGGCGTCGCTGTCCTACGGGGCCGGGGTGCACGCCGAGCACGCGGAGTCGGCCGCGCACCACCGGATCACCGCCCGGGTCACGGGCATCGAGGAGCAGAGCGGCGAGCAGCGGTACTCCTACGCCCGGCTCGCCTGGACCACTCCCGACGGCCAGGCGCACACGGCCGTGGTCCCCGCGGGGAGGAAGACCACGCCGGGGACGGCGCGGCGGATCTGGGTGGACGACCGCGGCGAGAAGACCCCGCGCCCGCAGGACCGCGCGGACACCGTGGCGGGCGCGGTCTTCGCCGGTGCGGGCGCCGCCGGCGCCGCCGCGCTGCCGCCGCTGGCGGTCTACCTGATGGTCCGGCGGCGCTGCGACCGCGGCCGGGAGGAGATGTGGGACGCGGCGTGGGCCCGGCTGGACCGCCCGCACATCGGCTGACCCGCGCCGCGGCGCGCCGGGCGGCGCCGGTTCCGGGTCTGCGATCATGGGGTATGCGCTGGTCGGGGCCGGTCGACCGACCGCGGCCCGCAGTGCCGCCGGATGATCGGGTGACGATGCTGCGATGACGGAGAACCGCGAGGGACCGCCCGCCGGACCGCTGTCGGACCGGACGGCGTGGGCCCGCAACCTGCAGACGCCGCTGCGGGAGTTCATGCGCACCGAGACCGGCGGCGCGGTCGTCCTGCTGGCCGCGACGATCGGGGCGCTGGTGTGGGCGAACGCCTCCGGCTCGTCCTACGACGCGTTCTGGGGGACGGAGGCGTCGCTGCGCGCCGGCCGCCACGCCCTGGCGATGGACCTGCGGGAGTGGATCAACAGCGGGCTGATGACGCTGTTCTTCTTCGTCGTCGGGCTGGAGGCGCGCCGCGAGTTCGACATGGGCGAGCTGCGCGAGCGCCGCCGGCTCGCGCTGCCGCTCGCCGCCGGGATCGGCGGCATGGTGGTCCCGGTGGCGATCTACCTGGCGGTGAACGCGGGCGGGCCGTCCCTGCACGGGTGGGGCACCGCGATGTCGACCGACACCGCGTTCGCGCTCGGGGTCCTCACCCTCGTCGGCAAGCGGTTCCCCGGCCGGCTGCACGCCTACCTGCTCACCGTCACCGTGGTCGACGACCTGGTCGCGCTGCTGGTGATCGCGACCGTGTACAGCGAGGACGTCAGGGTGGGCCCGCTGCTGACCGCCGTCGGCGTGCTGGCCGTCACGTTGGCGGTCCGCGCGGCGGGCGTCGCCCATCTCCCGGTCTACGCGGTCCTCGGCGTCGGCGCCTGGCTGGCGCTGAACGCCTCGGGCGTCGAACCGGTCGTCGTCGGGCTGGCCATGGGGCTGCTGACGTACGCGTACCCGGCCGCGCGCACCGATCTGGAGCGCGCCAGCGAGGTCTTCCGGCTGTTCCGCGAGCAGCCGACCCCGGAGCTGGCCCGGTCGGCGCGGACCGGTGTCGCCGCCGCGATCTCCCCGAACGAGCGGCTCCAGCAGCTGTACCACCCGTGGACGAGCTACGTGATCGTCCCGCTGTTCGCGCTCGCCAACGCGGGGATCCCGATCAGCGCCGGGTTCCTGCGGCACGCGTTCACCTCGCCGGTGACGCTGGGCATCGTGGCCGGCTACGTGGTCGGCAAGCCGATCGGCATCCTCGGGCTGTCGTGGCTGGTGTCGGCGGTGAGCCGGGGCCGGCTGAAGCCGCCGGTCGGCTGGGCGGCGGTCGGGGGCGGCGGCGCCATCGCCGGGATCGGCTTCACCGCCGCCCTGCTGATCGCGACGCTGGCGTTCACCGGCGACCGGCTCGCCGAGGCCAAGGTCGGCATCCTGTCGGCGGCGCTGCTGGCGTCCGTGGTGACCTGGCTGGTGGTCCGCGTGACGGCGCTGCTGCCGGCCCGGCCGCGGGTGGTCGCGCTGCTCGGCACCGCGCAGAGCGTGATCGACCTGGCCGCGCCGGTCGACCCGGCGCGCGACCACGTCCGCGGCCCGGACCGTGCGCCGGTCACCGTGGTCGAGTACGGCGACTTCGAGTGCCCGTACTGCGGGCAGGCCGAGCCGGTGATCCGCGAGCTGCTGGCCGGGCAGGGCGACGTCCGGTACGTGTGGCGGCACCTGCCGCTCAACGACGTCCACCCGCAGGCGCAGCTCGCGGCGCAGGCCGCCGAGGCCGCCGCCGCGCAGGGCGCGTTCTGGGAGATGCACGACCTGCTGTTCGCCCACCAGGACGCGCTGCAGCCCAAGGACCTCGTCCGGTACGCCGGCGACCTCGGGCTGGACGTGGCCCGGTTCCGCGACGACCTGCGCCGCGGCGCCGGAGCCGGCCGGGTCGCCGAGGACGTCGACTCCGCCGACCTCAGCGGCGTGTCCGGCACCCCCACGTTCTTCGTCAACGGCCGCCGCCACCAGGGCGCCTACGACCTGGAGAGCCTGCGGCACGCCGTCCACATCGCCCGCAAGCGCGCCGCCATCGGCGCCTAGCCCCGCCGTCGAGTTGCGGCGAGTCGTCGTTATGGGAGCGCTCCAGACGACGACTCGCCGCAAATGAACGCGTGTTCGTCACGGGTTGCGGACGAAGGCGATGTCGAGGGGGCTCGCGCCGAGGGTCTCGCTCCGCGAACCGCCGCGGATCGTCGTGGTGACCCTGTCGTCGCCGGTGTCGATCACCGAGACGGTGCCGGTCATGTTGTTGCCCGCCCAGACCTCCGAGCCGTCCGGCGCGGCTTCGACGGAAGCGGGCAGCCGGCCCACCGGCACGTCCCCGAGGTGCTTGCGGCCCGTGGCGTCGTAGACGCCGACCGAGTCGGAGTTCATGTCGGCGACGTAGACCTTCCGGCCGTCGGGGGTGGCGGCGACGGCCCACGGTTCGGCGCCCGCCTTCACCTTGCGCGTGACCGTGCGATGCGCGGCGTCCACCACGTACAGCAGGTTCGCGTCCGGCTGCGTCGCGTACACGCGGGAGCCGTCCGGGCCGACGGCGACGCCCTGCGCGTCCGGGATGCCGGGGACCGTGCCGGTGGCCGTCCCCTTCGCGGTGTCGATGACGACGAGGCCGCGCGCCGTCGTCACGTAGGCGTGCTCGCCGTCGGGCGCGAACGCCAGCCGGCGCGGCGCCGCGCCGACGTCGATGCGGCGGGTCACGGTGTCGGTGCCGGTGTCGATGACCGCGACCGTGCTGGACCCGCCGTCACCGGTGTCGCCACCGGTGACGGCCGCGTAAGCCTGCGACCCGTCCGGTGAGACGGCGACGTCCTGCGGGAAGGCGCCGACCACGATCGGGGTGGTCCGCAGCGTGGCCGCGTCCACCGCCATCACCTGGTACTGGCCGGTGACGGCGACGTACACCTTCCGGGCGTCCGGGGTGACGGCGACGCCTTCGGCGGTGTCGGCGCGGATGGCGGTCGAGGTGACGGTGTGGGTCGCGACGTCCACCCGGGCGACCCGGCCGCTCCCGGCCAGCGCGACGTACGCGGTATAGCCGCTCTCCTTCAGCTGGCTGCGCCCCCACGGCGACGGCGCGGGCGGCACCTGCGGGACCGACGGCCGCGCGGGCACCGCGGGCGGGGACACCGGCTGCGGCGCCGGCGGGACGAACGGCGCCCAGGACGGCGCGCCCGGCTGGACGCCCTGCTCGTCGGACGGGCCGGTGCCCGGGTCCGGCCCGGCCAGCGCGGACGCCGCGACGGGCAGCGCGATCAGCGCGGCCCCGGCGGCGGTTCCGGCGGCGGTCAGGCTCAGTCCTCGCAGTCCTCGCACCATCTCGGTCTCCTGTCGCTGTCGGTGCGGTTCAGCGCCGCGGCCGCGGCCGCGGGCCGTGCTCCTGGACGGGCGGGGTCTGCTCGGCGCCGGGCAGCGCGGGCGCGGGGAGGGACGTGACGCCGGTGACCGCGTCGGCGAGGGGCCCTTTGGTGCCGGGCAGTTTCGGGAACGCGCCCTGCCCGCCGGAGGGGCCGAAGTCGAACGCCGAGGTCAGGTCGCCGAAGGCGGCGCGGCGCCAGTCGCTGATGTTCGGGATCTCCACGCCGGTGACCCGTTCCAGGAAGCGCAGCGGGGAGGTGTGGTCGAACGGCTCGCTCGCGATCCAGCCGCCGCGCGTCCACGGCGACACGATGACGCACGGCACCCGGAACCCGGCGCCGATCGGCACGCCGTCGACGAACTCGCCGTCGGTGCCGGGCGGCGGGACCGGCGGCGGGACGTGGTCGAACAGCCCGTCGTTCTCGTCGTAGTTCAGGATGAAGACGGTCTTGGCCCACACGTCCGGGTTGGACGCGATCGCGTCGATCTTGGACGCGACGTAGTCGGCGCCCGCCGCCGGGGTGTAGTCGGGGTGCTCGGACTGGTAGCTGGTCGGGATGATCCACGACACCGTCGGCAGCCGGTCGTGCGCCGCGTCGTACTCGAACTGGCCCGCCGAGTACGTCCGCATCCCGTTCCTGTAGAGCGGGGAGCCCGCCGGCGCGTCCTGGTAGGCGGCGAACGGCTCCAGGATGTTGCAGCCGTAGTTGTCGGCCTCCTGGTACACCTTCCAGCTCACACCCGCGTCGGTCAGCGCCTCCGGGTAGGTGTCCCAGGTGTAGGGCTCCGGGTCGACGTTGCCGGTGATCGGGCCGCCGTCGTCGCCGTCCGGGTCGATGGTCGCGCTCATCAGGTACAGCCGGTTCGGCCACGTCGGGCCGAGGACGGAGCAGTGGTAGCGGTCGCAGACGGTGAACTGCTCGGCCAGCGCGTAGTGGAACGGGATGTCCTCGCGCGTGTAGTAGCCCATGACATACGGGGCGTTGTCCCCGTCGGCGGCGCGGTGCGCGGGCAGCCAGCCGTCCATCCTCCCGTTGTTCCAGGCCGCGTGCTGGACGCTCCACGCGTGGCTGGTGGACGGGATGGCCTGCGCGCTGCTCCTGGTGGTGTCGAGGTGGAAGGGCAGCACGTAGCCGGCCTCGTTGACGTCGTCGGGCTGGTAGAACACCGACCGCCCGGTGCTCAGCGTGATCGCGTTCGGGTCGGAGAAGCCGGCGACCCCGGGGAGCGTGCCGAAGTAGTGGTCGAAGCTGCGGTTCTCCTGCATGAGGATCACCACGTGCTCGACGTCCTTGAGGCTCCCCCGGCGGCGCGGCGCCTCGGCGGCCAGCGCGCGGCGCACGTTCGGCGGCAGGAACTCGGCGGCGAACGCCGCGGCGGCCATGGCATCCGCCGCCGCCAGCACCCGCCGCTCAC